>JBBRXO010000004.1:0-66046 GCA_038248345.1 Armatimonadota bacterium
CTATCACTTCGCTTCGCGCGATGCACAGTGGAAGAGAACTGGGAATGTCGCTAGTCGGTAACGGGTGATATTGACGGCTCAGATAGCCAAAATAGACACGTTCTTTAATATCGGAGCGGTGAAAAACGGGGTTTTTGAGCACGAACGTGCGAGATGGTAGCGGTAGACGGACCAAACAAAAAAGAACGTCTACCCTTGGTATCGGGTAGACGTTCTCTAATAATGGTAGCGGGGGCGGGATTTGAACCCGCGACCTTCGGGTTATGAGCCCGACGAGCTTCCAGGCTGCTCCACCCCGCATCGACTTTCATAGTATCGCATTAATCACTTTTTTTGTCAATGGCGATATCTCCTCCGTCGCGATTACATCGGTTGATCTGCTGTTGGCCCATAGATCGACGGCAACGGCACATCATTTATCCGCAAGTACACCTCCAACTGGGCACGGTGGTGGATTACATGATTGAGGAAGAAGGTGCGCATAACGGCTACGCGCGGCAGGGAGAAAATGACATCAGTACCTGCTAATAGCGTCCAGGTATCCATCATCATCTCATCATCACCGTCCAGCAATGCCGCCCGAGTGGTGGCGACATTTTTATCGAATAGCTCCAGCAATTCCGCCGCACTACTGGCATTTTTCGCATCTGTATACATTGCATTCGGCGTCATCACATCATAACTATCACCGATCAATGCATTTCCTCCCATAGAAGGTAACATCGCCAAGTGGGCCGCCAGATGCCCCATCGTGCTCGACTTCTCGTGCGGCTGCCAGCCAAATTTGTCTGCCGGTACCAAGGCTAACACTTTGCGGGTATTTGTCATTTCATTGTCAAACTCACCGAGCATCATCTCTATTAACATGTAAATCCTCCTCCTTTCATTTAAACTCATTATCACATAAGGACTCCAGCTTTAATGTCGCAAATTTAGTACAATTACCGCATTTTTTGATAGCGTAGCCAATCTGAAAGACGGTCAGTCCAGTTGGCGATATACTCATCATCCGACGCTAGCCCAAAGCCGTGCCCACCATGCTGATAGAGGTGTAGCTCAGCGAGAACCCCATGCTGCCGACATTTCAGATAATATTGCACACTGTTCTCGGCAGGGACGCCATCATCCTCATAGGTATGAACCAGGAAGGTGGGTGGGGTATCTGCCGTCACCTGCTCGTCATTGCTCATTAGCTCGATCAGCTCCGGTTTTGGATTGTCACCGAGTAAGGCCCAGCGCGAACCGTCATGCGTGAATGGGTCACGCATGGTGATTACCGGGTAGGTAAGGATGGCGAAATCCGGGCGGCAACTGACGCGCTCAATCGGGTCAGCAGAAGTAATATCGCCCCCATCGAAATGGGTGGCCGCTGTGGATGCCAGGTGCCCCCCGGCGGAAAACCCCCAGACTCCAATGCGGTCTGCTTCTACACCCCACTCTGCAGCACGCGCACGCACGGTTCGGATAGCGCGTAGCACATCATACATCATGGCCGGGTGTTGATAGCGGGGCCCCAGGCGATATTTGAGGCAAAACGCTGCAATACCCAGGCTATTCAAGTAGATCGCCGGAATATCGCGCTCATGCTCCGCATGTCCCAGGTAGCCCCCCCCCGGGCAAACTACCACGGCAGTGCCGGTGGCAAGGGCAACTGGTGGAAGCCAGATAGTCAAATCAGGCTGATCCTCCGGCGTATTACCGATGGCCAGCGGCGCTCCGGCTGGCCAGAGTAAAATGGTCTGTTGTGATTGTTCAGACATTTAATGAGTATTCCTTTGTCGTTATATGCACCATATTCTAATTGGTTTCGGCACGATCAAGCAAATTCCTCGCACATGACAAAAAATAGTTTCATAATAGCAACTTGAACATACACAAAAAATGCGGATTTGTGCGGTATAATGAAATATATCCTACGGGAGACAAGGAGAAAGGTATGGAATTACATCATGTGGGGATAGTCGTTGACAGCCTAGCGGAGGCGATTCCGCTTTTTGAGGTGTGGTTCGGCGCACAGCGCTATGGGGAAGTGATCGAGGATGAGTGCCAGGGGGCACGCATCCAACTTTTCCTCATGGAAAATTATACACTGTTGGAGGTAGTGGAAGCGTTACCGGGAGGAAATTTTCACCGCTCGGGTGAGTTCCACCTGTGCTTCACTGTGCCAGATATCGACGAAGAGATGCGCAGAATGCATGACTTGGGAGCGGTGGTGAGCCACCCGACGATAAATGCTGCGCATTTCGACAACCGGCGGATGGCCTTCGTAGCGACGCAGAGCGGACAATTAGTAGAACTGCTGGAATCTTCAATAACACCGATGCAATAAGAAATGCCCCACTGAAAAAATTCAATAAGTATGGTCTGCCGCAATTTACTGAATCGTAACTACATCTTAAGCTATATGTGGTAAAATATACTGATAATGGAATAGAAATATCTTCAGAAGATAGAAGGTGGGATGCATGCTGAACGTAAACGATGATAACGAGCAGAAAGTAGCCGCAACTTTGCGTAGAGTTGTTGTTATTACTACTTGGATAACGGTAATTATTGGCGGAATAGCATTGCTGGGTTGGTTACTGGGCATCCCAATTCTCGCTTCGTTTTTCAATGGGACAAAGGCTGTTGCTCCTAGTGTCGCGATCATATTAATAATCTATGCCGTAATCCTGCTAAATCTTAACAACTGGCGGCCCGCTACCCGCACTGCACTTACGACGATGGTAGGCCTTATTATATTATTCACATCTGCAGAACTGGCTTCTTTATTCATGCGAAGTTACTGGTCGCCAGAGTGGGCATTATTACAGCAAATACCGGCGCTAGCTCATACGAATGCACGCATCTCCCCCATTGCAGCAATTCTTAGTATTACCATTGGCTTTATGATTATAATGCTGCTAATGAATATCCAACAGCGGGTTCTTCGACATATCCCCGGTTGGTTGGGGTTAATTGGGTTAGTATCAAGCTTCACCTTCATGTTGGGCTACTTGTATGGAGCGCCATTTCTATACGGCAGCGCTATCATTCCTATCGCCTTTCCTGCCACACTTGGTTTTTTGCTGTTGAGTATTGCCGCGATAGTCTCCACTGGCCTGGAGCACCAACCATTACGGTGGCTGGTTGGACGTTCAAAGAGTGTGCGCATACTACGTGTCTTTCTCCCCTTCACAATCATGGCTATTCTCACTGTTGACCTAGTGGAGACTTATCTTGGCCAGCGATTTTACCTTAATAATGCGTTACTTTCCGCGTTATTCTCTATCGGTTTCGCTGGGTTAGCCGCCCTGCTGATCTCGTTTATCTCACGTAATGTTGGTGATAAACTGGAGGATGCAGAACGTGAACTGCTGGCAGAGCAAGAGCGCTGGCGCGTGACGGTACGTTCTATCGGCGACGCTGTCATCGCGACTGATCCAGAAGCCAAGGTAACCATGATGAATAGCGTGGCCGAGGAGCTCACCGGCTGGCCGGAGGCCGATGCAATGGGCCACCATATCACGGAAGTCTTTAATATCATTAATGAAACCACTCGAAAAGTATGCACTAACCCGATAGCTGAAGTGCTGCGCCAGGGTAAGATCGTTGGACTGGCCAACCACACTGTATTGATTGCACGCGATGGTACCGAATATTGCATCGCCGACAGTGGCTCGCCGATAAGAGATGCTCACGAACAGATTATCGGGGTAGTGCTGGTCTTTCGCAATGTAACCGAGGAAAGATATGCGGACATCGTTTTACAAGCCAGCCAGGAACAATTCAGACGTGCCGTCATCAACGCCCCGATACCAATTATGCTACACGCCGAAAATGGAGAAGTGATAGCAATCAGCGATGTGTGGACCGAGATTACCGGGTACACGCTGGCCGATATCCCCACCACAGCAGCATGGACAGAACGCGCATACGGAATAAACAAACATCTGGTGATGGAAGACATTGAAGCGCTATATTCAATGCATGGCAGGAAAAACGAAGGCGAATACAAAGTAACCACCGCTGATAGCGAGACACGGGTATGGGATTTTAATTCGGCCAGCGTCGGCAACATGCCTGATGGGCGACGCCTGGCGATCTCCATGGCACGCGATGTTACCGAGAAGAAAGATGCCGAAGCACAGCAAGTATTTACGCAGCAATTACTCACATTCCTCAACTCTCCGATACCCGATGATGAGCAGATCCCCTCATTGGTTCAGATGCTAAAGAAATTCACCGGCATTGCTGCAACTGGCTTACGCATGCAGCATAACGACGACTATCCCTATTATTATACAGAGGGGTTTTCGGACGAATTTATTGCCAGTGAGAATTCTATCTGTTGTTACAATGCCAACGGCCAGGCTATATGCGATGAAAGCGGAAAGGCAACGCTGGAGTGTCTATGCGCCAGCGTGTTGCAGCATCAAGCCTTACCAGGATTGCGCGGATGCTTTACCACTGCAGGAACCTTCTGGACTAATAATCTGCCGGAATTGTTAGCTTCTACCCCGGCGAGCGAGCAGCCAGCCCACTTACGCGGGTCTTGTCCTGCCTATTACAGATCCGTCGCGCTTATTCCAATATATAGCGGCGGCCAAACCATTGGCCTGCTGCAACTGAATGACCCTCAACCGAATTTTTTCACACTGAAGGATATCAAATTTTTAGAGGAGATCAGTACAACAATCGGTATTGCCATTACGCGTCGTCGCGCAAATATTGCGTTACAGGAATCAGAACAGCATTTCCGTCTGCTCTATGAGAATTCCCCTGTCAGTTACCAGTCGTTAGATATTGATGGTAATTTCTTCGATCTGAATGACTCATGGTTATCATTGCTGGGGTATCAACGCGATGAAGTCATTGGCCACTGGCTCGGTGAGTTTCTGGTTCGCGAGCAGCAGGAGTTATTCCGGCAGCGTTTTCCACGTTTCAAAGAGTTGGGCAAGGTGACTGAGGTAGAGTTTGATTTCATCTGCAAAGATGGTCATGTCATAAACACCAGCATAGATGGCCGCATCGGCCATGATACAAATGGAGAGTTCAAGCAAACGCATTGCGTGATCCACAATATTACCGGGCGTAAACAGAATGAAGATCTGATAAAAAGAGAACGCGACCAGGCGAAGATGTATCTGGATATTGCCGCAGTGATGATCGGCACACTGGATTGCCTGGGCAATATTACCATGCTCAATCAACGTGGCTGCCAGATATTGGGATATGATGAAGATGAGTTGCTCGGGAAAAGCTGGTTTGAAACATGCGTACCTGCTGAGCAACGCGAAATGGTTGAATCTTTATTTCATGATATAGTCAGGGGAAATAGACCAATAAGCGATGTCTACGAAAATCAGGTGATAACCCGCACCGGCGAACGCCGGTTGGTATTCTTTCAAAACACAGCTATCACCTACGGTACCGAGAGAATTCTGGGGCTTTTATTCTCCGGTGAGGACATAACGGAGCGAACCAATGCCGAGGAACAATTGCGGCAGGCGACCAAAATGGAGTCGATAGGACGTCTTGCTGGCGGTGTAGCACATGACTTCAACAATATTCTCACCGGGATATTCGGGATGACCCAACTCGCCCAGATGAAGACGCCACCGGAATCTCCTCTTCAAACAGATCTGGCTGACATCATGAAGCTGAGCGAACGTGCTGCCAATCTAACCCGGCAACTGCTCACCTTCAGCCGTCGTCAACCCATCACCCCACAATCATTAGATATCAACGAGCTGATCACCAATGCCATGAAGATGTTAGAGCGTCTTATCGGCGAGGACGTCACTTTCAGCTTCATCCCGAAAGCAAAACCGGCGACCACTTGTGTTGACGTAGGGCAGATAGAGCAATTGCTGATGAATCTGGCGATTAATGCACGCGACGCCATGCCGCAAGGAGGCAGCCTGACAATTACCACCGAAAATACTTTCCTGGATGATAGCTTTGCCTCCTCCCGCATGGGTGTTGTGGTTGGAGAATACCTTCAAATCACCGTTACAGATACCGGAGAAGGGATGGACTTGGAAACACAAGAACGTATCTTTGAGCCATTCTTCACTACCAAGGAGGTGGGTAAAGGTACGGGATTGGGGCTGGCCACGGTATATGGAATCGTAAAACAGCATAAAGGCAATATCTGGGTCTATAGCGAAAAAGGGCTCGGTACCACGTTTAAAATATACCTGCCTTTTTATAATACAAACGAGAACGAAGATGGGAGCTTAATAAAACATCCCGTTATCTCAACGATTCCAGAGCGCGGCAATGAGAGAATACTGCTGGTGGAAGATGAGGATTCTGTGCGGAAAGTCGCACGGCGGATACTGGAAGATAATGGCTATAATGTTCAGGTGGCCTCTTCGGCGGATGAAGCAGAAGAACTCTTTAGCTTGCCTGATATCCATTTTGACTTACTCCTCACCGACGTCATCATGCCCAGGCGTTCAGGTATTGAATTGTATCGGGTATTGAAGGAAGTCGAGCCGCAATTGAAGGTTCTCTTCATGTCTGGCTACAGTGTCTTCAACCTGCAGGAAACGTTGATACCATCGTTCGACGCCATTCTATTACAAAAACCGTTCACCCGCGAAAGCCTGCTCAATCGCGTGCGGGTAATACTTGATGGAGAATCAAATCAAGTTTAAGCACTGTGGCGCCTGTCATATAACTGTTCAGAGTTAACAGCATATCTAAGCTGATGCGTTGTAAAACCTAACCCCACCCCTTTCCCTCTGATGGAAGGGGGTGGGGTTAAATCAGACCTGGGGCGGTGCCCTAGGGACTGATTGGATGCAAAACATCAAACCGAAGGGTTTTGCAATTAGCTCAAGGAACTGATTTTTGAGGCTAAATGTACTGAAGATGCAACGCTACTGACTGACTGAAGAAAGGGGCTATTATGAAAGTGCTAGGCGTCACCTGGACGGAATTTACCGAATTGACACCCCAAATTGAAGTATGAATGGAGGATTACAATGCAAACCAAGCAAGTTATCATTACTGCGCCCGAGAAAGTGAGCCTGGTCGACATCGATGTTGATGCGTGCCTGCAACCCGAAGAATTTCTAGTGACGAAAGAATATTCATTTATCAGCGCCGGTACGGAATTGTCTATATATACCGGTGTCGAGCCACTCGCGCACATCCCCGGTAGTTGGTGCGCCTATCCCTGCGTCCGGGGTACGCCGCCGTAGGCATAGTCCACTCGGTCGGAACCGCAGTCACGCGGGTGCAGGTAGGACAGCGGGTCTTTACCTGTGGTCCTCACGCGGGCATGGTGAAAGGGAGCCAGCACGGAATGGTCGCCGTGGTGCCGAATGCTATCGACCCGGGAATAGCGGCCTCCTCACGTTTGGCGAGTATCGCCTGTTCCGCAGCAGTGATGGCCGATATCGGCTGGAATGCCTGGGTGACCGTCTTTGGGTTGGGCATGGTGGGAAATCTGGCGGCACAAATCTTCCGCATTCTCGGCGCGCGCGTCATCGGTGTCGACCCCATGGCCTCGCGTCGCGAAGTGGCGTCACGCTGCGGCATTGAGCACACAGGTTAGCGGTTCGCCGGAAGAAGTTCGCGCTACGATCCTGGAGATTACACATGGCCAACTGCCTGATATTACCGTAGACGCCAGCGGCCTCACGCCGGTCATTATGCAAGCCGTAGACCTGACCGCCAATCTTGGACAAATTATCCTGTTGGGTAGTCCACGGCAATCCTACCAGGGTGACCTGACACGGTTACTTTCCGAAATTCATCTCCGTAACCTGACCATGCGCGGCGCACTTGAATGGATTCTGCCGGAGTACCCACCGACGGCAACCTTTGGCAATAAAGCCTTGCCGGTTCTCTCCCATGTCGAAAAACAACAGATATTATTCTCCTGGATTGATAAGGGGCAATTGAATCTGGAGCCGCTGATCTCGCACCGAATCACCCCGGATGCGATTCAATAAGCGTATGAGGGCTTATGGCGCAACCAGTCCGAGTATATTGGGGTGGCGCTGGATTGGCGCTAAATAGGACTTCGACTTTAAGCGCTGTGTGACTTGCCATAGGCGCGAACGACAGAAGTAAACCCAATAGATAATGATTGACCCTGCAAGGCTGGTGCGGTATCAAACCAGTCACCACCCCTGCAGGGTCATTTCATTCTCTTCCTTGTCTACTCACGACCAGCTTATTTCATCGCTGGCACTGGTTTACTATTCATAGAAGAAAACATCTTCACGAACTTCCCTACCATATCACTAACGAAAGATATCTGCTCTGCTGGTATCAGCATCTCGCCGTACATCTGTCCGTCTTTGATCTGGGTATAAGCGACGATGTTATTGATCTGCGGTTTAAAGTCCTGTAGCATCTTCTGGCCCATTGCCTTAGGTTCCGCCGCCTCAGCAGGTAGTATGCTCACCAGCACATTTGCCATATCCAGTGTGCTCATCGTCTGAAAACTCATGGCGCCCGCCGGAGCATATTTCTTTAAGGCCTGATAGTGGGGTGTGGAAGCGAAGCCTTGCGTTCGTAAGCGTGCACGATTGATAATGTCATCGACAATCTCTTTCCCATTCGGTCCCATTACAACAATCATGCGATCATCCTGGAAGGCAATGGTGGCGTAATTCCGGTAAACCTCTTTGTATTTTCCCCCACCCATCATGTTATCAACATCAGCTTGATTCCCCCCTAGATCGGGCGGCAGTGCCAATGTATTATTCTTTACTTTGGTGCTGATAATTATCGTCGCTTCGTCTACAATTGTATTTGTATCGTCAAGCATCCCGTTGGTATATTCTATATCCAACAACTTACTGACCATACCTGCCATTGCGCCATCTTTTAATCTGATTAACTGGGCAGTGAAGTCGCGGACGGCAGTTTGTGCTTCAGTGGAATCAGCAATTTTACAGATACTAACCATATTGACGACGCCTTTTTTGTTTGGATTAGTAATTCCCACGCCGCCGCCATTTTCACACAACGCCATAACGCGCTTAAGCGAAGTTCCGAATGCCTCTGCCTGGTTAGCTTCTGTTGCGAAGCCCAGCATTGGCGTTACAAGCGTGTCAAATAGTTGATCGGTCATCTCATTCAGACCTTCGGGAGAAAGCGTCTGCGCCGAGTACATAGCCAGGTCTTTCGGCATTGCGGCGGCAATTGCATCGGGAACTTTCAGCTCCGCTGCTGTCGGATTGAAAGCGACCAGTGAATTGGCAAAGTCACTACCAGCAGTAGGGATCACGTATGTCTCCATCGACATATCATTGCCCTTTACTGTGAAGCCTATCTCAGCACGGTCTAATTGCTTACCTACTTGTTGTTGGTACGCCATCACCGGAGCGAAGACCATCGCCATAGACCCTAGATCACCCAGGCCGTTCATAGGATTCACTGGCTGATTCTTCATCGAGCTTACCATCACTACATCGCAGGTACTAATAATTGGCTGGTCGAATTTTACCATCAGTTTATTGGGATTATTGATGGGTACATTGCCCATATTCAGTACACAATAGTTGTTTGGCATATCACACATGGAAATTTTATTGGCTAGTTCGGGGATATTTTCTGCGATCTGCATGAAAAGAGCTTGATCAGTTACAGGTAGCAAAACATAAACCGGAATCCCGCCCATCGGCTTCATTGGCCTGATTGGCATTCTAACTGGAGTTTTGGCTCCCATGTCATAATTTTCCATCGCTTCCTGGTACTGGGCCATCCGGTCTTCGTAAGCGACTATCTCATCGTCTGTCGGGGGGATGGTCGGCATCGTAAGAAACCAGAATTCGCCATTCCCATTCAAACCCGGCATAGTCAGAAATTTCGTTACCTGTGCGTCGATGGCAGGGATCTTCGCCTTGTCTGCGGCAGACATGGGGGGCAAGTTGTCGGTTACGGTTTTAGTGAACATATCCACTATCGGCTTATAAGCAGTCCGTAGTTTCAACGGATTTTTGATTCTCACGGCCATTACTGCCTGACTGGTGGCAATGACCGGTACATCCTGCGCCCATACTGTTGCGATGGTCGCCAGGCAAAGTAGAAATGGTACCAAACGTCGCATAGTGTCCTCCTTAAAGTTGATCTTTCTTTAGCAAATCTAAAGATTACCACGCTGAACTGCGTGATAATAAAAATATTATACCTCAGGAATTAGTAATGCGCGAGCGCGGATTGCGTAGAAACTTACCAATTGATAACAAACTACCGATAAGACCCAGACAAACACCCGCTATAAGTATCACTATCGCTCCCTGCGTCAGCTGTGCAGAATGGCTTAGCAGGGAATATTTGTAATTAGACTGGATGCTGCTGACGAGAAAGCTATACATAGGCGATAGCATTGCCAGCGCAAAAATCGCTCCCAGCAAACCGTATATCATCCCCTCCAACAAGAAAGGTGTGGCCACAGTAGCCGGGGTGGCCCCCACTAACGACATAATATTGATCTCTTTGCGTCGGGCATACAGGGTAAGCTCAATAGTGTGGTGGATGATTACCAGCGAGAGGATTGTTAGTATTATGCCGATTATCAACCCAATCTGCGAGACGGATCGGCGAGCATTAATGAGCATCCCTTCAATCTCGTTATTATTATTCACCGAATTAACCTGCGGCCAGGATGTCATCTCTTTTTTCAAAGCAGGTAGTTGGGTCAGCTGTTTCGCTTTCACGTCAATGCGGTCGGGGTACGGCGTCTCATCGCCAATCGCTGCCTTCCAGTCCGGGTGCTCTTCAGTTTCTTTCGCCCACGCCTCTTCCTTGGTTATAAGTACCGCGTTCTCTACGGTGGGCATACTCTGGATACGTAATAGCAGCTTCTGTGCATCAGCACGGTTGAGCGTCGGCTGACAATAGACACTGAAACGCACACGGTCAATAGCGCTATCCACCGCACTACCAGCATTAAGAATGGCCAGGCCGACCATGCCAGCGACAAAAAGCGCAGCCGCTACGCAAATAGCTGCGGCAAATGCCATCGCCGGGTGGCGCCGGATGCTCATGATGGTCTCTGATATAAAAAATTCCAGTCGGGATATCATATGTATAATTCCGATGACGTATCAGCTTGGTGATTCGACGTCTTCCATTTCTGTATCCGGTATTTCAACAGCAACAATCTCTTCAGGTGGCTGATAATATCCGCCCTCACTCGCATCACCAACTACAGTTCCATCCTGGAAGTAGATGACACGTTTCTGCATTTTATCCACGATTTCGCGATCGTGTGTTGCCATTACCACGGTAGTGCCTTTGAGGTTGATAGCCTCGAGCAGCTTGATAATATCCCAGGAGGTCTCTGGGTCTAGGTTGCCGGTTGGCTCATCCGCCAGCAGAATGGGCGGGTGATTAATGAGTGCGCGTGCGATGCAGAGCCGCTGTTGCTCACCACCGGAGAGTTGCTGTGGGAATGCTTTCGTCCGCTCTGACAAGCCTACCTGCTCTAATAGTTCATTGACGCGACGACGGATGATTGCGGGCGGAGTATCCACCACCTGCATGGCAAAAACAAGATTCTCCCGCACGGTTTTATATTCCAGCAGGCGGAAGTCCTGAAAAACAACACCGATACGGCGCCGCAAACGTGCCACGCCCAACGACTTCAGGAACCCAACATCATGCCCTTCCACCATCACACGTCCATCTGTAGGTTTCACTTCGCGATAGAGGAGCTTCATAGCGGTAGACTTCCCCTGGCCACTAGGGCCAACGAAGAATATAAATTCACCCTTATTAACCTGCAGGTTCATGTCAGTTAACGCCTGCACGCCGTTAGGATACGCCACCGAAACGTGGACAAATTGAATAACAGGTTGTTCAGCCACAAAGCGATTATACTCTACATTGGAAAGTCTGTGAACCCCGGAGAGTCGAACATTTCCAATAATTCCCCCACCCGATCATATCATTCTCACAGAGTCGTGATGATGAATGAATAATATCGGAACGGATAGCACGTTATCACGTCAAGCGGAAGATCAATTTATAAATGCCCACACCGATCTCATCGCGATCCCGCAATTGTTCTTCGCCGATAAGAGGTTCACCGTTCAGCAGGGTGCCATTTGTACTACCGAAGTCAGAAATATAATACTGCCCATCAGCATGGCGTATTTGCGCATGACGACGCGAGATAGTACTGCCGGGAAGAAATACCGCGCATCCTTCACGCCGGCCAACGATCACCTGTTCATCACTGAGCTCATAAACCCGCTCCACGTGCTCTCCAGACAAGTCAAGTAACCACAATCGAGCTACTCGCCCAGTAGTCGGCGCCGTGCCATGCCCCTCCAGCAACTGGATGATAAGCGTGTTGTCATCTACATCGCTACTAGTAGTAAATGTCAGTGAACGTCCACACTGCTTACAGAAACGGTGGTCATCGTTATTTTGCACTCCACAATGCGCACAAATTGTCATTACTATCTCTCCCTGCTGTATGGTAGAGAGCATAGAGCAGATTGTCAATCGCTTTTGAGGTTTAACATTGTATTTATCTGTCTATATCTATATAATGCAGGGTATCTATGTGCAGGTAGGAAAGCCCATTATAGCTTAATTGGAGGACTATTGTAATCATGAGCACTGATTCAAAATCAGAAGTATCCTTAAAAATGCCTTACTGGTATGATCGTTTAAGCGAATTTGCAGAAAGTGTCAGCAAGCCTCTGGTAATTATCGGAGTGCTTTTTCTCACGATTCTCGTGTCAGCAATGGCATTCCAATTTACCGATTTCTTTCTCCTGGCATACATGGTCTCGCTATTATCCAGCTTTTTCATCTTCGGTTTCCTGGCATTAACAATTCTGAACCTGCGCTCGTACTATACCGGATGGATAGGATTGGCGATAGCAATGCTGCTAAAGATCGCAGCTCCTACGCTTTTAAGTATGCTGGCCAGCTGGTCCTCGATTGGTGCGGATAATTTCATCTTCCGTGAAACCCTCACGGCATCATATGAAGTATCATTTTACTATATTATCATCAGCATCTTTCACCTTCTTTTTATCTTTATTACTGTACTCACTCAAAAACGCACCGTATCGCACACAAAACAACTTGCCCTAGCTAGAGAAGCAGCAAAGGCAAAGGAAAAAACTACCGAACAACGGCATGTGAGTATCATCCCAAAATGCTGGGAGATGACCCGCTGCCGCCAAGCGGTGCGTGACCGTTGCCCAAACTATATTGACCATAAAACATGCTGGAAACGCCGTTGTGGATGCTTCTGCGATCGGGAATTCGCCGGATTCCTCGTGGTTACGATGGATAAACATGATGCCAACGAAATTGTCACCATGCACACTGCGGCCACTGGCACAGACACTAGCAACGATTTCAAAGCTTCGACTCAGCAACACATGCAAAAAATAATTACAAATGGGTCAGTGTTGAAGCAATTACGAGCACGAATGAAAAGAGAACGCCGTCCGTGGAAGCTACAAAAACGCTGGTGTCACGAATGCCCGCTCTTCATGGAGCATCAATCGCATAAATACCGGAACTTCAACTGGATCGGCTTACCGATAACGGGCGCTATCGCCTATTCTCTCTTCAGCGAATACGATAAATGGTATAAGATTGGCGCAACAGCATTGGAGAACGGCGTAACGCAATTTACCTCCACCATGCCGATGGCAGTTCGTCCTACCTATGTCGATGGCAATTCATTGGCCACCTCGGTCACATTCGAGTGGATATTATTCGGCGTCCTCTTCATTATCCTCCTTAGCTACATCATCTCCTTCACTGACACGATGCTGCTAAAGTGGAAGGTGTGATGATATTGAGTTCATAGTTCCAAATACCAAAGCACGACGCCACGCCCTTTCGGGCGTGGCGTCAAAACCGGACTACCGTTGCTCTTCTTTGATTGCTTTCAGCCGTTTCATTACGTCGTTCTCACCACGTCCGAAATAATCTTGCAGTATGGTATATTCGGCAAGTAATTTTGCATAGACGGCCCGGTTCTCCGGGATTGGCTCGTACTGTTCATCTCTCACGCGTGCCATTTTGGCGGCCGCGTCATGGATGGTGGCATATCCACCGGCGGTTGCCCCTGCTGCTACCGCCGCATGCATAGCGCTGCCCAGCGCTGGGGTTTGCTCGCTGGCGCTGATGCGCATGGGGCGTCCGGTGACGTCAGAGTATATTTGCATCAGCAGGGCGTTTTTCATCGCAAGTCCACCGCAACAGTAAATTTCGTCAATGGGCACACCGTTAGCCGCGAAGGTGTTAACGATAGTGGCGGTGCCGAAAGCAGTGGCCTCGATGAGTGCGCGATAAATCTCTTCCGGCCTTGTCGTTAAGGTGCAGCCGATGAGCAAGCCAGTGAGGTCGGCGTCCACTAATATCGAACGATTACCGTTCCACCAATCGAGGGCCAACAGGCCACTCTCACCCGGCTTCAGCGCTGATGCCTTCTCGGTGAGTAATTGATGCACGGTGATGCCGCGCTGTGCCGCTTCATGCTCGTAAGAGATAGGAACGCAATTATCCACAAACCAGGCAAAGATGTCTCCAGCGGCGCTTTGCCCCGCCTCAAAACCGAAAAGACCAGGGAGAATGCCATCCTCCACCACGCCGCACATACCGGGGACAATCTCCTCCTGCGTGCCACACACCATGTGGCAAAGGCTGGTACCCATGACAATCACCATTTTGCCCGGCTCGGTCACGGTACAGGCGGGCACCGCCACGTGGGCATCCACATTGGCCACCGCGATTGCAATACCTGCCGGCAAACCTATTGCTTGTGCTGCCTCGGACTTCAATTCCCCCGCCTTGGCCCCTAACGGGAAGACATCTGGGGAAAATTTGTCTAATGCCAGGCGCTCTAATCCTGGGTTCAGCGCGGCGAAGAACTCGGGAGACGGATAGCCGTCCTCCTTATGCCAGATCGCCTTATAGCCCGCAGTGCAGGAGTTGCGGCACTCGTTGCCGGTGAGATGCCAGATTACCCAGTCCGCTGCTTCGATAAAGCGCGCCGCTGCTTCGTACACTTCTGGCGCTTCATCTAGTGTCTGCCAGCATTTGGCGATCATCCACTCGCTGGATATTTTGCCGCCGTAACGTTGCAGGAACTTTTCCTCACGCTCCGCGGCGATGCGGTTGATGGCGGTTGCTTCCGGCTGCGCGGCATGATGCTTCCATAGCTTAATCCACGCATGAGGGTTGCCGCTCCATTCCTCGCTAAAGCAAAGCGGGACGCCATCGGCAGTGGTGGGGAGCATGGTGCAGGCAGTAAAATCGATCGCTAATCCGATAATATCGGAGGAATCAATACCTGCTGACTTAATAATTGCCGGTATTGTCTGCGCCAGTCCACGCAGGTAATCTGCTGGATCCTGCAACGCCCAATCAGGCCCTAAGGGAGTGCCGTCAGGCAATTTGGTGTCCATCACCGCATTGCTATAATCATAAGTGGCTGTAGCCACCTCACGCCCATCCGCCACATCTACCAGCAATGCTCGCGCTGATAGTGTGCCAAAATCAACCCCTATGGTATATTTAGCCATTTAAAAATCTCCTTAAGTTCGAAGCTTTCTATGTGTTTCGCGTTAATCGTGTTTAACTCCTGCTTATGCACCCAAAATTTTCTCAGTAGGAAATTCCCCCACGGAAGTAGAATACTAAAATATTGGGATGATAATTGAGGAGTCTAATATGAGTATACGAGTTGTTACCTTTGGTGAGGTTATGGGGCGGTTGGCTCCGGCAGGTTTCCAGCGCTTTGCGCAGGTGCTGCCGGGTTCGATGGAGTTCACCTTCGGCGGGGGCGAGGCCAATGTCGCCGTCTCGCTGGCGCAGTTCGGCATGGAGGCGACGTTTGTCACCGCGCTGCCGGATAACCCCATCGGCGATGCCTGTGTCAATAACATCCGCGGCCTGGGAGTGGATACTACCAGTATTGTCCGCACCAAGGGCGGGCGGCTGGGGCTGTATTATCTGGAGGCGGGCGCCAACCAGCGCGCCAGCAACGTGGTGTACGACCGCGACAACTCCTCGGTGATGATCACCCCGTCGAGCGCCTACGACTGGACGACTATCCTCTCCGAAGCGACGTGGTTCCACACCACGGGCATCACGCCGGCGCTCTCCGAGAACACCGCGCTGGCGACGATTGACGCGGCCAAAGCGGCGCAAGCAGCGGGGGCCACCGTCTCCTGCGACCTCAACTTCCGCAAGAAACTGTGGAACTGGCAGCCGGACACCAAGCCGCAGGCGCTGGCCGAGGCCACCATGCGCAAACTGCTCCCCTACGTGGACGTGGTGATTGCCAATGAAGAAGACGCCGAGAAGGTGCTGGGCATTAAAGCCGAGGGCGCGGACGTGGAGGGTGGCAAACTGAATGTCGCCGGCTACACCGAGGTGGCCAAGGAGATCGTGCGGCAGTTCCCCAATGTGAGCAAAGTCGCCATCACGCTGCGCGAGAGCATCAGCGCCACCCACAACAACTGGGGCGGCATGATCTATGACGTGGCCAGCGGGCAAGCGCACCTGGCCCCGCTGGATGCCAACGGCGCCTACACCCCCTACGAGATCCGCGACATCGTCGACCGCGTCGGCGGCGGCGACTCCTTCGGTGCCGGCCTCATCTTCGCCCTGCTCACGCCAGGCCTTGACGCCCCCGCCACCGCCCCCGCCACCGCCATCCGCTACGCCGTAGCCGCCAGCTGCCTGAAACACAGCATCCTGGGCGACTTCAACTACAGCACCCGCGCCGAGGTGGAACTGTTGATGAAAGGTGATGCCAGCGGACGGGTGCAGCGGTAACGGAGTCGCTAGTCACGAGTCACGAGTCACGATAATGCCGTCTGCTGTGCGCGAGAACAGTCCCCGATTATGACGTGGCGTCTCCGATTTTTGCCACCAGTTACACCCAGGTTATTTCAACGGCAAACTGGCATAGGCATCCAGTATCATCTGTGCGAAATCATGGCGCAGGTAGTGGTAGTACCCGGCGGCGGCGATCATAGCGCCGTTGTCGGTGCAGAAGATGCGCGGGGGGAGTGACAGCGGGATGCCGGTGCGGGTGGCGTACTCCTCGGCCAGTCCGCGCAGGCGACTGTTGGCGGCTACGCCACCGGCGAGTACCACCTGCGCCGGGCCTAGCTCCTCGGCGGCTGCGAAGAGCTTCTTCACCAGCACCGTCATCACCGCTTCCTGGAAGCTGGCCGCGATATCGGCGGTACTGGCGCGCCCTCCGAGTTCGGTTTTGCGCAGGTAATGTCCCAGCGAGGTCTTCACCCCGCTGAAGCTGAAATCGTGAGTACCCTGCATTAGCGCTCGCGGGAACTCCACCGCGTGGGCGTTGCCTTCTCTGCTGAGGTTATCAATCGCCGGGCCTCCCGGGTAGCCCAGCCCCAGCAGCCGCGCCGCCTTATCCAGCGCCTCGCCCGGCGCGTCATCACGCGTGCGCCCCAGGATACGGTAGACGCCGTGATCCTCCATCCACACCATGTGCGCATGCCCGCCGCTGACGATGAGCACCAGTGCCGGCAACGCCGGCTCCGGCCGCGTGTCATCGGGCAGACGTATCCAGTTGGCGTACAGATGCCCCTCCAGATGGTTCACACCGATGAGTGGTAGCTCGTGTGCGTAGGCGAAGCTCTTCGCCCCCACCAGCCCCACCACCAGCGAGCCGATAAGCCCTGGCCCATTAGCCACCGCCACCGCATCGATATCGGCAGGCACCACCCCGGCCTCCGCCAGCGCCGCCGCCAGCACTGCCGGAAAATACTCCAGCTGCTTGCGCGAGGCCAACTCGGGCACAATACCGCCGTACTGCTGGTGAAATTTCTCCGAGGAAGAGACGATATTGCTACGCATAATGCAGCCATCCTGCACCACCGCAACCGCCGTCTCATCACAACTACTCTCAATACCTAAAATCAAAGCGCACATAGTGGTTATTCTACCGCAATTGGGGAGGAAATAGGAAATAGCAAGTAGGAAATAGGTGGTTAATGACTCCTGTTGTTTCGGGCAAACCTATTTCCTATTTCCTCACTCCGAGCCGTACCATGATGGTCGTCCCCTTGCCCAGTTCGCTTTCCGCTGATACGGTACCGCCCATGGCTTCGGCCAGCGCTTTGACGATGGCCAGGCCGAGGCCGCTGCCGGATTTACCTTCCGCACGTGCACCCGGGGCACGCGCAAAGCGATCCCAAATCAGGGGCAGGAATTCAGGGGCGATGCCACTGCCGGTGTCGGTAACACCGATCACCACCTCATTGTCATCATTCTTCGCCCAAATGGTGATATTGCCATCGGCTGGTGTAAAGCGACGGGCATTTTCTGTGAGATTATTGAGAATACGATAAAGAGCTTCTTCATCAGCGAATACGATATCGACATCTTCATCGATATCAATTACAAACTGGGGAGACTCATCACGCGGAAAGCTTAGTGCGACTTCTTCCACAATATCAGCCAGTCGCACATTAGCCAACCGCACCGTCTCACGTCCCGACTCGATGCGGGATATGTCCAGCAAATGGGTGACCAATGAAGCCAGGCGGTCATTCTCCCGCGTCAACTGCACCAACGCTTTAGATTGTTCGTCCGGGCGCAGCACGCCATCCTGCCAGGCCTCCAGCAATACGCGCATTGAAGTTATGGGCGCACGTAGTTCATGCGAGGCATCAGCCACAAAGCGGCGCTGCAGACCTTCCAAACAAACCAGTCGGTCATGTTCGCTAAGTAAATCTCCAGTTGTTTGTTGCAAATCTTTCGCCAGGCTGGTGATGGATTTACTCACCTCGTCAAGCTCGCGAGTTGATTGTGCTGGTAACTGAACCTGGTAGTCCCCCGCTGCCATACGTTTACTGGAATCTATGATATCGGCCAATACGCTGGTGACATAACGCGCATTACGCAGGTTGAGCAAAACAGCCACCAGAAAAGCAATGATAATGCCAGCTACAACCATGAAGTACGTCATACGAGTGGTAGCAGCACGGTTGGCCTCCACGTTATGCCAGTTGACGAGTATCATGGGACTGTGGGTAGCAGGGTCAAATATCAGACGTGCGGCCCAGACTACTTTACTTTTCAACCAGGGGAGCTTACTATCCCCTTGGCGCTCTCCGTCGGCAACTATCTTCGGGGCCTCTGCCCATCTTGCGGCCAGCACGCCAGCTTGCGGCATCTCCCAATGTCCCTCTACATCCAGCAACTCATAGCCGGAATTCTCGCGTGAGGTATTGGAGTAAACTCCAATCGCTGGCATGGTCCCAAAATCCACAGATTCCAGCGAGCGTAATTCTTTGGCTAGGGTCTGCCGACTCAAATAAATAGAGGTCAGGTAGGTGACGATGAGCAATCCAAAGAGCACCACCCCCAATGTGAGAGCTGTGCCCCAGAAATGCTGCTGCACCAATTGCGAAGCCAGGGATGGCTTGCTACTCTTCATTACTTACCTCGAACTTGAATCCCACACCTTTCAGTGTTACCACGTAATTATACCCATCATCTCCTGCTAACTTGCGGCGCAACCGATTGATATGCACATCCAGAGTGTGATCATCCCCCTGCCCATCCTCTCCCCACACGGTGTCATATAACGCCATACGCTGGATGACTTTATTCGGGTGGCGTGCTAACTCAATCAGCAGATCAAATTCCTTCGGCGTCAGGGTGATAGCATTATCCCCTCGGTAGATCACCCGGCCAGCCAGATCAATTACCATCCCGGGGAATTCTATCTTCTCGCGATTATCGTCATTACAATTGACGCGGCGTAACACGGCCTTCACCCGTGCCACCACCTCGCGCGGACTGAATGGTTTAACGATATAATCATCCGCACCCAGATCCAATCCCAGTAAGCGGTCAGGCTCATCGCTCCGAGCTGTTAACATAATCACTGCTGGCTGATTGCCTTCACCGCGTAATCTTTTCAATATTGACCAGCCATCAATGTCTGGTAAATTTACATCCAGTAGTACCAGATCTGGCTTCCGCGTCCGTACCGCTTCTAATCCGGCCATTCCGGTAGCAGCAGTTATCGTTTGCATTTCGTCACGCTCCAGGTAACGCGCCACTAGTTCACGTACCTGCTCGTCATCCTCCACTATAAGTATCGTTGGTGTCATATCCTTGCCTCCAAAGCATAATACTATCCCAAAGTCGCGCTGACGACAACAGGTGAAAAAGGAAACTGCGGGGTAATGGCGAATTATACCAAATATGAAGATCAATCCGCATAATTTACGCCTGTCACGTCCGGTGCCGGATTCTCCCGCACGGCGACGCCATGCCAACAATTATTATGTTATGGGAAGAGGAGCCTCAGACGCAGGTAACTGGGCTGTGGCGCGCGATTACCTCGATAAAGCGCTGGAGTATTACTCCGAACTACAGCCCGCCTTACGCGAGATGGCTTTCGTCTACATGAATCTCAATGATTATCGGCAGGCGATCAAGTATATCAAGCGGGCGATTGATGCTGATCCTAAGGATGCAGCAGCGCATTTTCTCCATGGAAATATCCTGTTTAATAGCGGCGATGCCAACGGAGCATTAGCGGCATATAAAAACGCACATGAAGAGGGAGAAATAACACTGGAACTCCTCAATAATATCGGCCTGGCGCACCTGATGAATAATGATGGTGTTGCCGCGAGTATGGCCTTCACCGAATTGACTGCCCGCTTCCCCACCAACCCTAATGGGTGGGACGGTCTAGGCTGCGCACAACGTATTGCGCAGGATTATCCGGGCTCTATCAAGTCATTCTATCGCGCACTAGAGATTGATCCAGTGATGAATGAAGCACGTGAGCACCTGGCGCAGACGTTCATTGAAACCGGGAACCCGCATGACGCCGTCATAATACTGCTGGAAGCGCTTAGGCTAAAAGCAGAAAATGAAGGCGCACGTAGCTTGCTCGGGCTGGCTTTCGTCGCCCTGTGCCGGAGTAAAAATGTTGATGCCAGTTGGAAAATACTGCAGGATAGCGGCAATAATACCCCGGAGATTAGCTACCAACTGGCCGAAACCCACCTGAAATTGGGACAGAAAGAAACAGCTATGGCTATACTGGAAAATATAGTCACTTCTTTCCCGCGCTTCAGTATCGGCCACCTGCAACTTGGAATACAACTGCTACAAGAGGGAGAGCATGAACGTGGCTGGCAACACATTGATTCAGCCCACCAGCTCACTCCCCACGATACAATGGTAAACCGCATGGCAAAGATGGCGTATGAATTGATACCCAACGGAGCACCGGACTGGGCAAAAGATCTCCGCTAATCCATGTTTGCTCCCTGCTTATAGGAATTCCAGCATCTTTTCTGCACTCTCTACATCAGTATTAGCGGGGACTTTGATACCGGATGGGACTTTCAAACGGGGGAATATGGTCACGCTGTCATCCAGCGTGACCCCAGAGCGGATGATTACTTCATCGCCAATGGCCACGAATCGGCGCAGTTCTATCGGGGCTTTCTCTGTGGACTGCAGCTCTACCATCGTACCGGTAAGCGTATCCTCAATGAGACAATTCGGGCCAATCATAGAACCTGCTCCAATGGAAGAGCGAATGATCGTAGCGTTCTCAAATATTTCACAGTCATCGTCAATGTTGCATTCGCTCAATGTGACACCAGGAAAAACGCGTACATATTTACCGATTCTAACTGGCGCTTTGATCTTCACCAATCCTTTTTCGATCTTCTCCCCCAGGGTCAAGTGGGTGATCGGATCCGTCATCACTAAAGACTCGTGCTCGATAGTATATTGTTCACTACCCAGCGACATACTAGGCATCAGCTCCGACATTGAGGGGAAGAGGCCGTGTAGTACATCGCCCATGGTCTCTAAATAACTGGGGATATTGCCCAGGTCGCCCATCCTGCCGATTTCGTAGCAATAAACCGGGTATCCGTTTTTAGCCAACCAGGGTAACAGGTCGCCACCGATGTCATAGCGGTGCTTTCGCATAGCAATAACATCCGGATGAGCACTAATTTTTCGCAATTCATTAGAATTAATCAGATAGAACCCCGCATTAGTCGCCAGCGGAGGAAGAGTTACTTTATTATCAGTAGTGACAGCATGAAGAGCATATATCTCCTCCATAGTCGGTTTCTCAATAAAGCCTAACACCCGGTTTTTTTCATCGCGGTCTATTAATCCATAACGATTGGCGATCACTTCCGCGGGTTGCCGCGCTGCTGCAATTGTGACCAGTGCACCGGTACGGTGATGCTCCGCCAGCATTGCCGGCAGGTCAATATCCAGTACAGAATCTGTAGGGAAAACGAAAGCGGTATTCGTAATATCAAAATATTCCATATTGGTAAGGATGGCATCGGCAGAGCCGGTATTCTCATGGTCATACCGAACTGGCGAATAGCGCACTCGCACTCCCAGCGCCTCGCCATAGCCTACGATGCTCTTAATCTGATAACGGTTTTCTTTTCCCTTTGTTACCATGATGAAGTCATCGACACCTTGTTGTTGCAGGATGGCAATAAGCCAATCAAGTACACGCCTTCCTAATAGGCGCACAGCTGCCTTGGCCCGCAGATAACCTTTTGCCTTCAAAGTAAGAGGGCGAAAACGCATACCGTGACCGGCGGCCAGACCGAGTCCTGTTACATGGTTCATAATAAGATCCTCCCTAGATAAACTGCTGCCTGATATTTGTATAGTATACCAGACAACTTCACGATTGTTGGTATGATTGTAGAATTTCTGATGGTAAATTTCGGAATACATCATGTATTATAGCATTCATCTTTTGTGGCATTACCCTTTGTATGTAAATTGTTACTACCAGTGTGTACTGATATGCATTATAATCGCTTGATAATGTCATAATAAACCGGGAATTATGGAATATAATTAGTAAGAAGCATCGCAAGGAGAGTATATGCCATCATTTATGAATAGTAATCAGCGTTGTGCCGAAATCCTGATGAAACAGGGATTGCTTCATGATAATATGCTTGACTCACTAAAGCAGCGAGCAGATACGTTGCAAGAGTGGCTTGGGCAAGTAGCCGTCGATTTTAATATTATTTCAGATTTAGAATTAGCACGTGCACTGGCGAAGGAACTCCATATTGAATTAATTCGCGTGAAAGATGAGTATCCAGAAGATCGAGCACTGTCCGCGCTCCCTTATGAAATGTGCCGTACGCACCTGCTTTTACCACTACGGATTGAGGGTGAATCAATAACCATCGTCTGCGCCAACCCGGTGGATTCCGAATTTCTGGCAACGATCCCCGATATCACCGGCTTTCATTTGATGACTGCTATCGCTCCTATGCAGGAGCTAGCAGCTAGAATTGAAGAATGTTACACGAAGAAGGAGATTGAAGATAGAGAGGAAAAACCGGTAGCGGCGATATTTGCCGATGCATTTATGGAGACGGATGAGCCGAGTGATGGGTCTTACGGAATATCACTGGATGATCTACTATGCCAAGTAGTTGAATTCAAGGCGTCCGACCTGCACTTGACCGCTGCATCGCAACCGATTATGCGGGTGAACGGAGACTTGGTGCGCATGCCATATCCAATATTGAAGCCGCAACATATTATGGATATCATCTATGCGATCATCACTGATGACCAGATGACTGAGTATGAACGACACCATGAACTTGACTTTGCCTACAGTATCCCCGGCGTCTCCCGCTTCCGGGTAAATGTCTATCGCCAGCGTGGTTCTGTTGGTTCGGTATTTCGTGTGATCCCCACCGATATCCCCACGTTGGATAAATTGAAGATGCCTGACGTGGTTAAAGAATTGACTAACCGCCCCCGCGGTTTGGTTCTTGTCACCGGGCCTACCGGATCTGGCAAATCAACTACGCTTGCGGCAATGATAAACGAAATAAACAACACCCGGGCAGTACATATAATGACTATGGAGGATCCGATAGAATTCTTGCACAGCCACAAAATGGGCGAGGTAAATCAACGGGAAATCGGCTCGGATACTGAAAGCTTCACCAAAGCGCTGAAACACGTATTGCGGCAGGACCCAGACGTGATCCTCATCGGTGAAATGCGCGACCTGGAGACAATAGCAGCGGCGGTAACGGCGGCGGAGACGGGGCACCTGGTCTTCGGTACGCTGCACACCACCAGCGCCTCCCAGACCATCGACCGCATTATCGATGTCTTTCCCCCGCATCAGCAGGAACAGGTACGCAGCCAATTGGCTATTGTACTGGAGGGAATTCTCACCCAGACCCTGTTACCGAATATTAACGGCAAAGGACGCAGCTGTGCACAAGAGATTCTGATCGCCACCCCGGCAGTGCGTAACCTTATCCGTGAAGGCAAAGCCCACCAGATAACCAGTGTGATGCAAGCCAGCGCCAAATACGGGATGCAGACGCTGGATTCCGCACTTCTAGCATTGGTGAAGGCGAAGAAAGTGTCACTTGATGAAGCGCTGCTCAAAGCGTCGAATATCGAAGACTTCCGTTCGCTAATGTCTATGCAGAGTTGATAGCTTTGTGCAAAATAGTCTATGGAATTCTCACTATTAAAGAAAAAAAGGTGGTATTATATCCTCTCAATTGTCCTGGTAAATATCAGAGATAGCGGAGGGGAATATGCCATCATATATTAATCATAATCTGCAGTGTGCAGATATTCTGAAGAAACGCGGGCTAGTGAGTGACGATATTTATGACACCTTGCTAAAGCGTTCGGAGATAATGCAAGAGTGGATCGGACAGGTTGCTGTCAATGATAGAATTGTATCAGGTACGGAAATGGCAACTGCGCTGGCAAGTGAATTACATCTGCAGCTTGTCGATCTGGCAAATGAACACCCTGATGAGATGGCATTAGTTACTATCCATAGAGATGTCTGCCAGAAGAATTCATTACTCCCGTTAAAAATTAATGGTGACACGCTGGTAATCGCTTGTGCTAATCCCACCGATACTGAGTTATTAGAAGCCCTGGAGGAGATTACATGTTTCAAAGTAATTCCTATGGTCACGTCGCTCAGTGGCATTCAGGCAATAATTGAGAAGTGCTATGATAGTATCAGCTATGATCTGCAAACTGCGGCACAGGAAAATGTCTGTTATTCACATTCATTATCCAATATACATAAGCCGGATGATGCTACCTACAGCATCCCGTTAGATGAGATGCTAGCAGAGGTGGTGAAAAGGGATGCATCTGATTTACACCTGGTCGCGGCATCCCAACCGTTTATACGCGTAAATGGCAAACTGGAACGCATGCATTATCCGGTGCTGAAACCGCAGAATATTAAGGACCTGATTTATTCGATTATCACTGAAGAACAATTGTTGGAATTCAGAAAGCATCATGAATTGGATTTAGCCTACACTGTACCGGGCTTGTCGCGTTTTCGGGTGAATGTTTACAGACAGAACAGCACCATTTGCTCGGTATTCCGGGTAATTCCTAATATTATCCCCACGCTGGACAAGCTGAAGATGCCAGAAATTGTGCGGGAACTCACCTCTCGTCCGCGTGGATTAGTGTTAGTAACCGGGCCGACGGGATCCGGCAAATCTACCACGCTTGCGGCGATGATCGATGAGATAAACAGTACCAGGCAAGTGCATATTACGACGTTGGAAGACCCGATTGAATTCCTGCACAATCATAAGATCGGGGAGGTGACACAGCGGGAGATAGGCACGGATACGGAAAGTTTCGCCAGTGGCCTGATGCGTCTATTACGCCAAGACCCTGATGTCATATTTATCGGTGAGATGCGCGACCAAAATACCATTGCTGCTGCTGTTACCGCAGCTGAGACCGGCCATCTTGTTTTTGCGACATTGCACACAAACAGTGCGGCGCAGTCAATTGACCGTATTATCGACATCTTTCCTCCGCATCAGCAGGGGCAGGTGCGCAACCAGTTGGCGATCTTTCTGGAAGGTATAATAACCCAGACGTTAGTGCCGAATATGGATGGGAAAGGGCGTAGCTGTGCGCAGGAGATACTGATCGCCACCCCGGCTGTCCGTAACTTGATCCGAGAAAATAAGGTACATCAAATCGCCAGTGTGATCCAAGCTGGCGCGCAATATGGCATGCAGACACTGGATCAAGCGTTGATATCACTTGTAAAGTCGAAGAAAGTGTCGATTGACGAAGCGTTATTGAAAGCATCAAATATCGAAGACTTCCGTTCGCTAATGTCTATGCAGAGTTGATTACTCTCCCCCTAACTTGAATATAGTCTCGAAGTAATGTGTGTAAAATGCTATAAGAATGAAGAGAACGATAGGCACCATAATGGCGTAGAAGAGCATTTGCAGTTTCATCGGCAACGTCTTTACTTGTGCCTCCAACTCGACTTCCATATAGCTGGCTACACTCAACAACGACTGCCCCATACTCCCACTCATTTCGCCAGCTTTTATCAGGCCAATCATCTCGGGGGGGAATACCTCCAATTGTGCCAGGATATCAGTCAGCTGCTCACCTGCCTGCAGGCGCTTCTCCGCTTCCTGGGCGCGGAAGAAGAGCACCGGGTCATCAGAAGCGCGCGCTGCTGAGATAACCGCTTCACCCGGGTTGATACCTGCCTCAAACATAGCGCTAAGGACGCGGGCGAAGCGGATACGCTGCATGTAGCGGATGATAGGGCCAATCATGGGAGTTCGCACCGCAAACAACTGCACAATCCGCGCCCCCACTCGCGTCTGGGCCAATGATTTCCACAGCTCTCGGAAAACCAGGAATCCTGCAACTACGAACATAAATTGCCGGGCGGCATTGCCTAATGCGATAATTGCCTGGTCTAACCCCGCTGCACCCGCATTACTGACAAGGATAAAGCCCACCAACACGGCCACCCAGGCGGTGGCTTTCAGAGTCCAGGTGGCGGAGTTCACGCGCGAGCGCAGGTCATGCTCCAGGTCCAGCGTGTCGGCGATCTGGCGCATTATTTCTGGCAACGCGCCGGTCAATTCGGCAGCCTTCACCAGCGCTATCTCCCACTCGGTGAAGATGTTCGTGTGGACAGCCATACATTCCGACAGTGTTTTGCCAGTTTTGATTTCGTCCGCGATGGTGCGCGCCATCACTTTCAGCGAGATAGCGACGTTCTTCTCCATATAGTTCATCGCCAGCGTAATGGGGACGCCGGCATGGAGCAGACTCTGCAGTTGGCGATAATATTGCGACTTTTGCCGGAGAGTTATGGGAAAAATGGGGATGCTGAACTTAGGCAACTTGAAAGTGGTGCTATTAGTACCAGCTTTTTGAGCTATTACTGCTGATAATGAATTTACCTTGGCCTTTTCTTTCTCGCGTAGTACGCGAACAGGCATTGCAGTGGAAGGCAAAGGCGCCATTGACTGACGGCATTTGTAACATTCCGACTTCTTCTCGCTATTCATCTCACCGCAGTGCGGGCATGCTTTCATCCGTGCTGGCATAATATCCCTCTGTTTTATTGTACCATATTTCATTCTCTTGAGTTGTAGTGAAGCACCAAATGAGGAGAAAATGATAATATATAGAAAAAGGAGTCCCACGCTATGCCACAACCTGTTCATCGTGCCCTGATACTCGCCGCTGGTCGGGGCAATCGCCTCATGCCCTTGACGGCCAGCTGCCCTAAGCCGATGGTGGAATTAGATGGCAAGCCAATGCTAGAGCGGATACTGATCGCTATGCGCAGTGCCGGCATTGATGAGGCGACTATCGTACACGGGTACCTGGGTGAGGTGATTGAAAATCACTTCGGCACCGGTGAACGAGTGGGGATGCGGATCAATTATTGTGCACAGCAGGAGCTGACGGGCACCGCCGGTGCCATGCTGCTGGCGGAGGAGAGCTGCGGGGCGGAGCCCTTCCTGCTGCATTGGGGTGATATCCTCGTCGACCCCCGCAACTATCGCGAGATATTAGGCATTTATAACGATGTTGAAGTGAAACCGGGCTGTGTGTTGGGGATGAACTACGTAGAAGACCCGTATGCCGGCGGAGCGGTGTATCTCGATGGCGACCGCGTCACCGCAGTGGCGGAGAAGCCGGCGAAAGGTACGGCGGGCACCCACTGGAATATCGGGGGCGTGATACTGTTTGATGCGGTAATCTGGCAGTACTTGCACCGCACGCAGGCACCGGAGAGTGGGGAATTCTACATCACCGCGGCGATTGACTTGATGGCGCGGGAGAAAGCGCACGCAGTACTGCCCTACCAGCTTGTCGGCGAGCGCATCCACCTCACCGACCCCGCCAGTGTAGAAGCCTTGCAAGGGGATGCACGGCTGGCGGAGTGGGTGTAGCCTGCGCCCGCCGTGGCGCGTTAATGATAGGGTTGGCGCGCCACGGCGGGCGCAGGTTATATTGCTTCCACTGTTTCCCATTGGCGTGACACTGCCGAGTTGCTCATGGCGTCCAATACGGCGTTGACTTTCGCGCCCTCGGTGAAGTCGGGGGAGGCCGGTTTGTCATTCACGATGTCGTCGATGAAGTCGTAGATATGGTTGGTGAAGCTGTGCTCGTAGCCGATGATGTGCCCGGGCGGCCACCAGGCCTGCAGGTAGGGGTGGATAGACTCGGTGGCAAGGATGGTGCGGAAGCCCTGGACGTGAGGAGGGTCTTCACGATTGTAGTATTCCAGCTCATTCATGCGCTCGAAGCTGAAGCGGATGGCGCCTTTATCTCCGGCGATCTCAAACCCCAGGTCGTTCTTGTGCCCGGCGGAGAAGCGCGTGGCCTCGAAGGTGCCGATAGCTCCGTTGGCAAAACGTGCCAGCGAGATTACCGCGTCGTCCACGGTGACCGGCCCACGCCCATCACCAGCGGCGGCAGAGAGGCCGCCGGTAGTCTGCGCCTGGCGCGGGCGTTCCTTCACGAAGGTTTCCATGGCGGAGGAGACTTCCTTGATGTCACCAGCAAGCCAAAGCGCCAGGTCGATGATATGCGCATTAAGATCGCCGTGGGAGCCGGAGCCGGCGATATCCTTGTCCAATCGCCACACCAGCGGGAATTCCGGGTCGATGATCCAGTCCTGCAGGTAGACCGCGCGCCAGTGGAAGACGCGCCCGATGCGCCCCTCATCGATGAGCTGCTTGGCCAACATCACCGCCGGGCAGTTGCGGTAATTGAAGTTGACGGTATGCTTCACCCCGGCTTTGACAGCAGCCTGCGCCATCTCGCGCGCGTCGGCGGTGTTCATGGCCAGCGGCTTCTCGCAAAATACGTGCTTCCCCGCCGCCAGCGCCCCAAGCACCAGCTCACGGTGCATATCGTTGGTGGCGGCGATGTCCACGATGTCAATATCTGGACGGTTCACGGCGGTGTGCCAGTCGGTCTCGATCTCTTGCCATCCCATCTCATCGGCGGCGGCTTGCAGGGCGTCTTTCGTGCGCCCCACCAGCAATTTCATCACCGGGGTGGCCGCCGGGTTCATCATGCGCGCCACCTGGCGATAGGCGTTGCTGTGCGCTTTGCCCATAAATTTGTAGCCGATCATGGCCACGTTTAGAGTTGGTTTCATGGGTGACTCCTTTTAATCGCTAGTCGTCAGTCGAAAGTTGAATTCGTTGGTGCCTGCCGGAATTATTATATCACCGTTTTCCTCACGTGTGGTAGTTGTGATTAGTGCGGCGGGCAGGCGCAGACGGTAGCCGTGGGGTGGGGCGGCCCCGGCGAGGGTGATAGTGATGCCGTCCTCGGTGGGGAGGTAGGTCAGCGTGAGTTTGTCGTAATGGGTGGGCAGGTCGGCGATGTTCATACCTTCAGGAGCAGTGAACCATGCTTCGGGCACCCCGGCGAAGAGTACCAGCGCGCCATCTTCTTCATATACCAGGCTGTCGCGCAGCAGCAGGAAGAATTCGGCGATACTTGTGTCATCATCGGAAGCGGCATACCAGCAGCGCATTCGTGGGTGTTCCAACAGGATATTCAATGTCTCATATCCGGCAGCGCGGTCACCAGCATACAAATCCCGGCGATAGTGCGATATCGCGGGGATTTCAGGGGTTATACCAGCAGATACCAGGCGGCTGTTAACTTCGTCAGCCAGCTCGACTTGCCCAGATTTCTGCAGTACCTCGATGGTATTCGCATCAATGCAGGTGGCCAGCCCTATGTCGATATGGGCACCGATGGCGGTGAAGCTCGCGCCCCAGCGTGGGTCTGGCAATTCAAACTTCACCTGCCCGGCCAATGCATTCCAGTACATGTTTACCGCCGAGAAGATGAGTTGAACTGGGTAGTGGGTGTAGGTGGCCAACGGCGGTAGCGGCTGCTGCTGACCGCTGATACAACGCCCCGGGTGTACCGGGCAGATGAACTCGACCGTATGTTCGGCACCGGGAGGAAGCTCGTAGCTGAAGCGGAGCGCGCCAGAACAATCGTTATCGTCGGAGGTGACGTGGGTCAGCTCCGGCATTACCCCCTGGCGCGCATATTCGCCGATAAAATCCCCCGCGCAGACGCCCGCACGCTCCGGTTTGGCGATGCTGATGAGCGCCAGTCGGCCATCGACCAGCAACGACATCCCGTCTTCGCTGATCTCCAACTCGGGCACGGCACCTGCGGCAGGCCCGAGAGCGCGCAAAGCCAGGTAGAGCGAGACGGTGCTGGTATTCTCGCTGTCATTCGTCAATGTGACGCGCGAGGCGGTGAAATGCGCATTACCAGCATCTACGCCGATCATGGTGGCGCAGAGTTCGGTCTTCACCAGCAGGTCACCGGCGGCCCAGCAGGCCCAGGGCACCAGTGTACCGCCTGCGCCTAGACCGTACTCTACCGGCACGTCGTCCATGGTGGGGGCGCAGAGGCGCTCCGCGTCGCGATCATACACCCAGCAATAGATGCCGTAGGAGGCGAAGCCGGGCGAAAAGACGCCCTCCGGCTCGACCAAGGTCTTCAGCCCATCGAGGGAGTTGGCGATGCCGATAGGAATATGAATCTCCCCGCGGGGATTAAGGTTATTATGTGTGTTCAATGATGTCACCATATTCAGAATTTAATGATTAACTCGTTAATTCGTGATGCAGTTCAAATACTCCTGCGTTGCGAGGAAAATAGTTTGAGCTGACACCATGCTATTCCTCTGGTATAATAGCCGATAGTTAAGGTAATAATCACCAGTGGAGATGGAAACATAGCATCCAATTTGAAATTATGACGCCAGAACGAATTCAATCTTTTCTTATATTCTTCCCGATCTTAATTATCTCGATTGCGCTCCATGAGTTCGCACACTGTTGGGTAACTGACCGGCTGGGCGACGATACCCCACGCCGGGAGGGGCGCATTACGCTTAACCCGCTGGCGCACCTTGATCTTTTCGGGACGATCATGATCGTCGTCTCCTCGTTGTCCGGTTTCGGTTTTGGGTGGGGTAAATCTTCGCCCTTCAATCCTTTAAATTTCCGCAACCCGGCGCGAGATCGGATGTTAACCGCCATTGCCGGGCCGATATCAAATATCCTGCAGAGTATCGCCTGGGCCTCGCTGATGCTGCTGTTGGTTCCATTCACCGCACAAGAATGGTTCAACAATGCCTTTTTATTCTGTTACATAGGGGTGAAGATAAACATAACCCTAGCTATCTTCAATCTTTTACCGGTTTACCCACTAGATGGACACCATATTCTAAGCTGGCTGGCCCCACCCTCCTGGCGTCCAGTTATTGACAATCCGATATGGGGATTTGTATTCCTGTTCATCGTCTTCAGTCATTATGCCGATGGCATTATTTATCCAGTGATGGATTATGCCGGTAATGCGGTGATTATAAGCGTGCTGGGAAAATCTGTTCTCGCTTTCTTATTTGGACATCCTGGATGAAAATTCGCACCAATCCGATTATCGCCATAGACGGCCCCGCTGGCTCCGGCAAGAGCACTGTAGCAGCACTGGCGGCGCGCAAAGCAGGGTTGCAGTTCATCAGCAGCGGCTCGATGTACCGCGCGGTGGCATTGCAAGCAGTGCGCGGTGGTGTGGCGCTGGCGAACCGCGAGGCGATCATCGCACTGGCAGCAGCATTGGATATCTCCTTTACCACTGATGTAGACGGTATAATTCATACTTTTATCGGCGCTGAGGACGTGACAGAGGCGCTACGTGCCCCCGCGGTGGGACAGATATCCTCGGTGATAGCCGCAATAGTAGAAGTACGCGAGCACCTGGTGGACAAGCAACGCGAATATGGCACTGACGGTGGTATAGTGATGGAAGGTCGGGACATCCAGACTGTGGTATTCCCCGACGCTGATGCGAAGATATACCTCGACGCCTCAGTTGCCGAACGTGCGCGACGCCGCTGGAAAGAGTTGCGTGCAAAAAATGTTACTGTCAGTTATGCGGAAGTTGAGCAGGAAGTAAAGACCCGCGATACGCAGGATAGCGAGCGTGACGCCTCACCGTTGCGCGCCGCCGATGACGCGATAAAAATTGACACCGATGGGCGTACCATTGACCAAGTAGTCGATGATATAGTACAACTAATCAGGGATAGTAAGTCAATGCTCGCTGAGAATCGTAAAAAGAGGGATTGATGGATCTGGGAGCAGCTACTGATCCGGGTCTGGTACGTCCCGGGAATGAAGATGGATTCTACGCTTCACGTAAGTTAGGCGTGTTTGCCGTCGCCGATGGTATGGGCGGACACGAGCATGGAGAACTGGCCAGCCAGATTACGCTGAAAGCAATCGAAGCCGATGCCGAGAAACTCGCAGCAGCCTCTCCTATTGAATTACCCACCCTCCTGCATGAGACCTTGCAGGCAGCCAATAATGAAATTATCCTGCAGGCACAGGCCACCGATGCCCAACATCGCATGGGCACCACTGTGGTGTTGGCTTCCATCTGTGGGGATCGACTTTACTTCGCACACATTGGCGACAGCCGCCTCTATCTGCTCCGCGGCGATGCTTTCAGCCAGCTTACCCGCGACCATTCATTGGTACAGTCACTGGTGGACAAAGGCGAAATAACCCCCGATGAAGCCGCCATCCATCCGTTGCGTCACCAGATAACCCGCGTAGTGGGCGGTGATGACCAGGTGGCCCCAGAGATCGCCAGCCAGGCGCTGGAACCGGGCGATCGTATTCTGCTTTGCACTGATGGTTTGAGCGGTGCAGTGGATCAGGAAGCTATCAAACTGATCATGAGTAAACGAATTTCTGCCCAGCATAAAGCGGATGCATTAGTAAAAGCAGCGCTAGCAGCTGGCGGCCCGGACAATATCACCGCCGTGGTGATAGGCTATCAGCACCCGCGCCCGCTAGCCGCCGCCAAAGCTAGTCCCGCTAAACAGGCTCATACTCTATCAAAACTTCAGTCCGGTATTATCACTATGATGGTATTACTGATTGCCTGTGCCGGATATGCTTACCTTGCACACCAGAACCCGCGATATAATATCCAGTCTGATAACGGCACTCCGCCATATTTAACCATGTACAAGAGTTGGCCTTTACTCCCTTTCCTGCCTAAAGATAAAATAGACGTGGAGTATGGCTTGGATAAAATACTTTTTGATGATGCCAAGGGCACACAGAACCTGAAGAAGACAAAAAGCAACATAAGGGAAAAAGAGGTCGGCGATAGCCTGCTGAAAAAGATCGCCGAAGAGACTTCACTGAAGCTGGGGCTGGATACCAAAAAAGCACTGAATATCGGTGATGTCACTGCCGCACGCTCTACCCTGAACCGTATGCACGCCATTGATGTCGCGGTGAATAAAGACCGGGTAATAGAACTGGAGCAGGAAGTAAGCCAACATGAAGCGGTGAAAGCAACACCGAATAAATAATACACAAAGCCCCGGGCAATATATGCCTGGGGCTTTGTGCTGTGTTTACTTGTCTACGATCTTAATACGTCATGATCTGTATGAACGGCGCTTCGCCGATCTCCTGTACAGCACAAACGGGGGTGCGTACAGAATTCACGGTCTTGAGCACCTGCAGAAATGAGTAGCTGCCTTCCATCCAGAAACGCGCTATCCCGTCAGCATCGGTGAGGAGCTTTTGTCGGGCAAATTCAGATACCGCCGCCGGATTCAAAAATCCAAGACAGACGCCATCATAACTCTGCACCATGGCCTGTATCGCCGCCAGGGTGGTGAAGAATGTATCTTCACTCACGGTCATCAACAAGCGGGTGATATCCAGCAGGATACGTCCATGTTGTTTATTACTTGTCTGTTGAAAAGCTTCATCCATTCTAGTGAGCACGTCAGAGATATCCTCTAATGAAGCTACAATGAAAGTCAATTGCGAACCATTTACCTCGGCTTCCACCAGTTCCTTGCCTATCCCCATATGTTCAGCTTGTTGCCCCAGCTTTTTCGCACTGGTTACCGAGGGGGCCAGATTAAATGCGTAGTCCCCTACTCGATGTGCCTCTAGCAGATAGTTTAGTTCCAACACCTCCTGGTGTAGCTCTGAGTTGACTTCAAACAGATAAAATGAACCATAAGGAATACCGCCGCCGAGTAAATTATCCAACTGGGGGATACCTACCGAGATGGATTCCTTATAAAGGAATATCGCATCCTGATATGGCGGAACAACTTCGATGCCCCTGTCATTTATGTAGAAGAGCGAACGCGCCGGGATATGTCGGGTACCGCGACTTTTTAACACTTCAATAAAGCGCATACGCTGACCGCATACGCGATCCATGGTCAGGTGAATCACCGAATCGGTAGTATATTCCTCGGCTACTGTTCCCGGTTTCTCGCCTTCTGTTAACTCCCGTAAGAGCAGCGGGGTCAGACCTTCTCGCTTTAGCGCGTTAATTAGACTATAGATAACTTCCCGTAGTTCACCTGGATCGGAAGCTAGCCGATGGAAGTGGGTGATGGAATCAACCACTACACGCTTGGCTCCGGTCTCACGAATCATTTCGGGGAATATTCCTTCGTGCCGCTTGATATCCTGGTACAACAAGTCAGGGCTAGTGAAAATAACCTTCAGTTTACCCTCTTCTTCCAGGCGACGAAAATCCCACCCGAAATTAAGAGCGTCACGATATATCTGCTGGGGGAATTCTTCAAAAGTTATAAAAAAACCCGGCTCGTCATATTTGGTAATGCCATCATAAAGAAATTGCATACCCAAAGTTGACTTGCCACTTCCCGGAGAACCGGCGACAAGCACCGCATCACCCAATAGTAAACCGCCATAAAACAGGCTATCCAACCCAGGAATGCCCGCTGAAATTCGTTGCATGGTCATTTTGCTCTTCCTCTCCAATACTAGCGACGCTGCGGAATAAACCGGTACACATCTGCTCCTGGATAACTAATCTTCTGAATGAAGTGGCGTTGCTCCAGCAATTGAAGCTCCTGATCCACCTCTCCCATCTCACGTCCCAAACGAATTGCCAGTTGACGAGCCGTGTTAACCGTATAAGGATTGGACTCAAAAAAGGAGATCAATCTGTCGATACCGCCCAGTGAGGAAACAGCCTCCTGCAATTGCCCAGTCACCCGGTAGCTTCGAACATCACGACGAATCTTCTCGCCCAATCCCTGCAACTGCGTTGCCTGTGACAACACAAAGGCTTCCAATTCAGACTCTGAGAGATTCTCGATGTTCTTCTTCTCTTGTTCGCGTCGCTTGACGAATCCCTCTACCTCGCTCACTGAACCTTCCAGGCTATACCCCTGATCAAGCGCTTGCTTTATCAGGGCGATTTTCTCTAATGCGAAAAAATCGTAACTCCGATTTCTATCCTCATCTATCGGAGTAATTATTCCTTTATCAGTCCAGTAGGAAAGTTGCCGTATTGATACATCGCACATTGCCGCCGCCTGCCCAATGCCTAAATGCAGATGCTCCATCATTGCATGAACATCAATGGGATGAAGGCCTATTTTTTTCTTCTCGTGTCCCGCCATCGCTGTTTCCCCCCTTCGGAGATTATCACCCGATTTTTGGATAGAAACCCGGGTTGCCCGATTCATTACCTGACAAACTATGCTGATTCCATAATATTAGCCTATTCCTAGCGTAGTGGTGTCGTAATTTTAGCACAATTGACGAATTTTAGGCGAATTGAGGCACAATCAGTGTTTTTTTTTAGGAACATATGTGGTAAAAGAACACACCGGAGATGGTGTCAGTAAGTTACCTCACTGATACCACCCCCGGTGTCATGTTCAATAAAATGCTATATACGCAGAAGTGTGGCGATAATCGCATCAGCCATCTGACTGGTGCCCACAGCGGTGGGATCATCACGATTAGGCTTCATGTCATAGGTGACAAACTCGCCCTTTGCCAATACGTCAGATACTGCGGCTTCTAAGCGGTCGGCTGCGTTACGCTCACCCATGTAACGCAACATGAGCATCCCCGAAAGGATGAGGGCGGTAGGGTTCACTTTGTTCAGGCCCTTATATTTCGGTGCCGAACCGTGCGTTGCTTCAAAGACTGCGCCCTTTTCGCCGATGTTGGCGCCTGGAGCCATGCCTAGTCCACCGACAAGCCCAGCGGCCAGGTCACTAAGGATATCGCCATAGAGATTAGGCAGAACAATGACATCAGACTCTTCCGGGCGTTGCACCAGTCTCATACAGATGGCATCAATAAGCGCTTCATCGTATTCTACCCGGCCTTTGTACTCTTCCGACACCTCACTCGTCATACGGTAGAAGAGACCATCGGTATACTTCATAATATTCGCTTTTGCGACCGCCGTGACTTTGCGACGCTTGTTGTCGACCGCGTAATCGAAAGCGTATTTCGCAATGCGACGTGAACCGGTAACACTTATCGGTTTAATGCTGATAGCGCTATCTTCACGAATTTTACCTCCCGCCATCGCAATGATATGGTTTGCTTCATCGCTCCCCAGGTCATATTCCACGCCAGCATACAGGTCTTCCGTGTTTTCACGCACAATTACCAGATCAACATTCTCATAGCGTGAGCGAACACCGGGGTAACTTTTACACGGACGCACACAAGCATACAAATCCAGCTCTTTGCGCAATGCGACATTGACACTGCGAAAGCCGCTGCCAATAGGAGTGGTGATAGGAGCTTTCAGCGCCACCCCATTACGGCGGGCAGATTCAATAGTAGAATCTGGTAACGGCGTGCCGGTCTCGGCCATGATATCGATACCTGCATGGGCGATTTCCCAGTCAATCTTCACGCCAGTGGCATCGATTACCCGGCGCGTTGCTGTTGCCAATTCCGGCCCAGTACCATCGCCCGGGATTAGTGTCACAGTATAGGACATAATTGTTATCAACCTCCAGTTTCACGTACTTCATCTAGCGAATGTACGTGGTGATATTATTTGTATTCCACATAGCAGGTTAGATTCCTTCCTGAAAATGCTGAATATGGACCAGATATAGCATTTCCACATACCTGACAATTTATAGTCACCGGCGTTGCACCTAGCAGGCATATATCTGACCAATACTCATTGACATCGCAACGCCATTAGTCATACTATATACTCATGTAGTTATATAGCTACTAATCGCACATTTGTAGTATAATAATGGTAGATTTTGAGGAGTTAGTGCTATACTTTCCGTCTGCGAATATGCTATAATAATTGACGGGATACTCATAATGAAGCCTCTTTGGCCACTAGTGAGCATTAGTTACTATCACCTCGCAATCTACTTGCGCCCATAACGGTGCAGTTTGACTGTGTGTAGATAGTGACATATTTTTAGATATTTATTTGAAAGGAGCGCCTGTTTTGGAGGCTATCGCATCAACTTACGCATTACCCTTACTTGCCGCCCTCGTGTTATTGCCGGCGCTGGCTGCAGTGCTCTCCCTGGCTATACCTCAGAAAGCATTTCGCAACGCACTGATTATCCTGACTACCGTGGTCATGATTTCCGCCTCATCATTCCTGGCATACGCCATTGTACAGGCTGCCGGAAAATTCCCTATCGAGATATCCGAACATGCCACCGAAACTATCACATGGATTATTCGGGGCATTGATGCAATAGTACTGCTCTACGTTATCTGGCTAGGTATTAAGGAAAAACGAGCCGTCGCGCCGATACTGGCAGTTATCCAGATAGCTTCACTAGTATGCTTCGAGATATTCTTCCACATCACCGAACCAGCAACCCCAATTACGCTAGATTATCTCTCGCTGGTGCTAATTTTGCTCGCTTCCATTATCGGGCCGCTGATTCTAGTCTTCAGCATAGGATACATGGATAGCCATGAAGAGCACCTGCATTTGACCGAATCACGGCAGCCACGCTTCTTCGCCATATTGTTCCTTTTCCTCGGGGTGATGAATGCACTGGCGATGTCGGACAATATCCTTTGGATGTACACCTTCTGGGAGGTCACCACACTTTGTTCCTTCCTGCTCATCGGGCATGATGGCACCGAGCTCTCCATTAAGAACGCCTTTCGCACTTTAGACCTGAACATGCTCGGTGGCGTGGCCTTTATCTGGGGTATCATCGCCATCTACCATGCCCAGTCAACGATCCTTATCTCCGATATCGTGAAATTGCATATCGGCCCGGGATTAGGGTGGACTTTTGCAACAGGCATTGCGTTGCTTTGCCTGGCAGGATTTACCAAAGCCGCGCAGTTCCCCTTCCAGAGTTGGCTCCTCGGCGCAATGGTGGCCCCCACCCCGGTGTCCGCTTTGCTCCACTCCAGTACTATGGTGAAGGCAGGTGTATTCCTTATTGTACGCCTATCTCCGGTGTTTGCCGGTACTCTACTAGGTAATGTAGTCGCATTCGCCGGAGGATTCACCTTCCTGGCCGCTAGCGCCATCGCTATCAGTCAGTCCAATGGAAAGCGCGTGCTGGCCTATTCGACTATCGCAAACCTCGGGCTGATCATCTGTTGTGCCGGCATTGGCACACAGGCGGCTCTCGGCGCGGCGATCCTGCTAATCATCTTCCATGCCGTATCAAAAGGACTACTCTTCCTCTGTATCGGTACCATTGAAGATAAGATCGGCAGCCGTGATATTGAAGATATGCAGGGATTGATGAAGATCATGCCCTACACCACTTTCATTACAGTAATCGGAATGATGTCGATGTTACTACCTCCATTCGGTGTATTGATGACAAAGTGGCTGGCAATTGAAGCTAGCGTCTATCTCCCGCCAGTGCTGTTGCTCATAATCCTCGGTAGTGCCTTTACCGTAGTCTTCTGGGCGAAGTGGATTGGCATAATATTGACGATGTCCTACAAACCCAGTTATCCAGTGGAGAAGTTGAAACCCTCGATGGGCTTCACGTTGGGTGCCTTGCTCGCGATTGTTCTTGCCGCAAGTTTCGGCTTTGCGCCAATTTACAACACATTGGTAGTGCCACACATTAACTCGTTGCGGGGCATCTCTCAATCGTTGATATTACATGCTAATGCCAATGGGATATACCTCAACACAGACGGTTACGTTTCGGGCGGAGTTCTCTCTTACGCGCTTTTTGTCATTCTCTTCCTGTTGATGCTTGGAGTACCATTCTTTTTGTACCGCACCCGGCCAGAAACGATAAAACCTCCTTATTTCGGAGGTGAGCTGGCCAATGATGATATCCGCGGTATCGACTTTATTGGCCCAGGAGACAAAGTGGAGCAAATCATCGTACATAACTATTACATGGCGAGCATCTTCGGCGAGGGAGCGCTAACCCTATGGACCAGCCTCATAGCTGGCGCCATCATCCTGGTGATGTTTGGAGTGGTGCTCTAATGGAAGATCTATTACACCAGATTACCTGGCCTATGCTCGCAATTTTTGCTGCCATTGTGGTGGCGCCCCTACTCGGCGGGCTTCTCACCGGGCTGGATCGCAAGCTTACCGCACGAATGCAAGGCCGGTTTGGCCCACCGATACTCCAACCATTCTTTGACTTCTTTAAGCTCATCGGGAAAGAACGAATCACCGTCAACTCGACGCAGACGCTCTACGTGCTGGGGGCGCTATTCTTTGCCGTCACCAGTCTGGTAATGCTAGCTCTAGGTCATGATCTATTGATGTTAGTCTTCGTGCTAGCATTTTCCAATATCTCCCTTATTATGGGGGCGATGTCAGTTCGGTCACCCTTCAGCAAAATAGGCGCTCAACGGGAAATTATCCAGATGATGGCTTACGAGCCGGTAATTCTACTCATGGTAGTCGGGATTTATCTGGTAACAAAGAGCTTTATGATTCAGGACATCTTCACCTACGGCAGTCCGTTACTTTACAAATTACCGCTGGTCTTTGCCGCTTTCCTGTACATACTTACCATCAAGCTGCGTAAATCGCCATTTGACTTCTCCACCAGCCATCACGGGCATCAGGAGCTGATCAAAGGTTTGACCATCGAGTTCTCCGGTGTACAATTGGCGCTGATTGAACTGACCCACTGGTACGAGACGGTATTACTGCTCTGCCTGGTGGCGCTCTTCTTCGCGCAGCCGATCTGGGTTGGTATCATCATCGCACTGGTGGCCTTTGTGCTGGAGATTATCATAGATAATATCTGCGCCCGTACTACCTGGAAATTCATGTTACAACTCACCTGGGGCTTCGGTATCGGAGCTGCTATCACCAATATTGTCTGGCTATATCTAGCCATGGGACGGTAAAACAATGGGCCTCATCAATAAAGCAACAATTAAATCACCCTGGATAGTTCACTTCGACTGTGGCAGTTGCAATGGCTGTGATATTGAGACACTGGCCGTCCTCACGCCCATGTATGATGTTGAACGCTTTGGCATTATAAATGTTGGTAATCCGAAGCACGCAGATGTCCTCGTAGTTACCGGCTGCGTTAATTATCGTAACGCACGTGTACTGGAGCAGATTTACAACCAAATGTCCGAGCCCAAGGCGGTAGTAGCATTAGGCGCTTGTGGCTGTACCGGCGGGATATTCCAGGAATGTTACAACACCCTCGGCGGTATCGACAAAGTGATCCCCGTAGATGTATACGTGCCCGGTTGCGCGCCTAAACCAGAAGCAATTATTGATGGCGTCGTGATGGCGTTGTCCAAACTGGCTGAGAAGCAGGAGAATATGGGTAAGTCGCCAGTAGTTGCCAATGAAAAGGTAAGGAGCTTATAATGCTGGAAAATATTTCTGATATCAACACCGACCAATTATTGTCCGTGACTCAACAGGTAGACCTCGAAGGTTATCGCTTCGTCACTGCCAGTTGTGTGGATAATAATAACGGTACACTCGATCTGATATATCACTATGACCTGGATGGCATACTGAAACAATTTCGCCTGCAAGTTACGCACGAGACGGTAGTACCGAGTATCTCACGCATCTTCTACGCTGCCCTGCTGGTAGAGAATGAAATCAAGGAACTTTTCAACGTTAATATCACTGGAATCGTCATCGATTATGGCGGACACCTGCTCCTCTCCAAGGGAGCGCCGGAGTCACCGATGGCCTATCCGAATCAAATCACTATTGAGCGGCGGTAACGCGAGAAGGGAGTCAATATGCCGAAATCAGTAATACCCTTTGGACCCCAGCATCCGGTACTGCCTGAACCATTGCAGCTGAAGCTGGTGCTGCAGGACGAGAAAGTAGTTGAGGCGATCCCTGCGATTGGCTATGTGCATCGCGGACTGGAGAAACTCACCGAGACGAAGGATATCCAACAAAATATCTTCGTTGTGGAACGCATCTGCGGTATCTGCAGCTTTATGCACGCCCTTGCCTATTGCCAGGGTATCGAAGAGTTGATGAATGTGCAGGTTCCTGACCGTGCACGTTATCTGCGTGTGGTATGGGGTGAACTTCACCGGACTCACAGCCACCTCCTCTGGTTGGGATTGCTCGCCGACTCCTTTGGCTTCGAGAGCCTCTTTATGCAAGCATGGCGTTGTCGAGAACGCGTGATGGATTTGATGGAGATGACCGCAGGAAGCCGCGTGATTATCTCCACTAATACTATCGGGGGCACGCGACGCGATATCGACCGTGAGACCCTCGGACACATTATTTCCGAGGTAGATATCATCCAGGCTGAGTTAAAAGAATTCGAGCAAGTCTTCATGTATGACTATACTGTACAGCATCGCTTGCGGGGTGTGGGGGTATTGACGAAAGAAGATGCCTATAAACTAGGCGCAGTAGGGCCAGTAGGACGCGCCAGTGGTCTCGCACAGGATATGCGCAGTTCGCTCCGCTACGCGGCATATAACGAGCTGGATATTGAGCCAATCGTGGAGACGGAAGGCGACAGCTATGCACGCACCATGGTGCGCATACGTGAGCTGCATCAATCGGCAGACTTACTGCACCAGGTTTATGATAAGATTCCCGATGGTGAGATTGCTGTTCCAGTGAAAGGATTCCCCACCGGTGAAGTCATCTCACGTGTGGAGCAACCACGTGGTGAGGTGCTCTACTATCTAAAAGCCAATGGCACCAAAAACCTGGAGCGGGTGCGGGTACGTACCCCTACCTTCGCCAATATTCCTCCGCTGATGCACATGTTACCCGGTAGTCTGTTATCAGATGTACCGGTACTCATTCTCTGCATCGACCCATGCATCAGTTGTACTGAGAGATAAGGATCATCAGCCATGTTTGACATGTTAGGAACCATATTTAAGAACCTGTTTACCGGTCCTGCTACGCGCATGTATCCGACTACCCCCCGCATACCGATGGCGGGGGCACGTGGGCAACTGGCGGGTATCGATGCCGAACTCTGTATTTATTGCGGACTTTGTGAGCGAAAATGCCCAAGCAATTGCATCAAAGTGGACAAAGCGACCAAAACGTGGACGCTAGACCCCTATAAATGCGTTATCTGTAATGTCTGCGTGGAAGTATGCCCGAAGAAATGCATGACGATGGACGAGCAATACCGCGCCCCCGTCTACAAAAAAGAGAACCAGGTTCAGCAACAGCTACCCAAACCAGCAGAAGATGTAGTTATCTGCAATACCCCCCGCATTGCTGACGGTGAATAATATCTTTCTCTAGGTTTCAAGCTACCCCTGATAACTGGAGACCAGGAATAAGGAACTCCCCTGTGCATGAACTTTCTGTCACGCAAAATATGCTGGAACTGGTGCTAACTGAGGCGGACAAAGCCGGAGCGGCGCGGATAACTTCTATCAAACTGGTCATCGGTGAGTTATCCTCGGTCATTGATGAATCTATCCAGCTTTACTTCGATATGCTCAGCGAGGGTACCAAGGCAGCGGGCGCGCATCTACACTTCCGCTACATCCCTGCTTCCCTTTCCTGCAGCACCTGTGGTAAGGATTTCCCCAAATCCGGCAGCGACTTCACCTGTCCGGAATGTGGCGGCTGGGCACGCTTAACCGGCGATGCCAAAGATTTCTATATCGACTCTATTGAGGTGGAATGATGTCCGTCACCATTAAAATGATGCAGAAGATCATGCGTAATAATAACGAAGTAGCTGCAGAAAATCGTGCCTATTTCCACGCGCATGGGCTAAAGACAATCAACGTTATGGCCTCCCCAGGCGCGGGTAAAACGAGCGTCATTCTCGGCTTGATAGAACTTATGCGGGAGAAACTCAACGTCGCTGTCATCGAAGGCGACACCGCTGGGAGTATCGACGCCGAAAAGGTGAATGCCGCGGGCATCCCGGTAGTGCAGATCAACTCCGGCGGGCGCTGCCACCTGGACGCCCAGATTATCCGCGAAGCTGCGGAAGACCTGCAGGCCCAGACCGGCCTCCTGTTCATTGAAAACATCGGCAATCTTATCTGCCCCAGCACCTTCGACCTGGGCGAAGATGTGAAGATGGTTATTGCCAGTGTCCCGGAAGGCCATGACAAACCGTATAAATACCTGGCTATGTTCGAGGCAGCCGATATTATCGTGCTCAATAAGATCGATCTGAAGCCCTACATTGACTTCGATGAGGAGGCCTTCCGCACGGGTATCGCGGCCATCAATACCAAAAAAGCCCCGCTTTTCACCGTCTCCTGCACGACGAAAAGCGGGCTTGCCGAACTGGCCGAATACTTAATGACGCAGAATCAGCGGTAGAAATCGATCCATGATACCGTGAAATCCTTAGTATCTCTAAGAATATCTGTCGGCAAGGTAACATCGAAAAAATCATCACCGGCATGTACTTTCAAACTGCTCTCATCGGTGATATCCAGCTGATTGGCCATGGCAATATTCTGTCGCACAACATGGGTACCGCTGTTCACCTCTGCAGTGATGGTGCCCACTGATGATTTTATCGTAAAGTTCTCCATCCCTTTCAGGTGAAGGCGCAAAGTAAGCAGGGCTGGCCATTTCCCGTCAGGTACACTCACCATCATCCCGCCGATACCGCGCGGGCAAGTGACATCAATCATGCTGGCACCAAAATCCTGCTCTACCGTAGTCGTTGTGCCCGCTTTGGGGGTAACTGCCATATTCTGCTTCACCACTGCCGGACTGTGCATGGCATCGGGCCGTTTGGGGAAATAATCAAATGCTACAGTAGTGGCCAGCCGACCTACTGCGAATTTAAAATTCATGCGGGTTTTCAGGTCGCCTTTGGGCCAAGTGATATCCTTCAAGGTGAGTGCGTTGATGAGCCCGCTCAAACCTTCACCAGGATATAATTTCACTTCCGCTAATCCGCCGGGGATGGCGCGTGCAGGGAGCAGCGCTACTATATCCTGGTATAGTGTCACCAGGCTAGCATCCCAAAGAATCTCCTTGCCGTCTGTTAATAATTCAGGTACGGATACTACATCTTCGCTGTTATTAACGATACTCAAGCGAAAGAGCCCATCACCTAGTGGGTTTTCTTTCGGTAGTACTACCTCCGGCATTATTGTTTCTACTGTCATTGCCAATCCGGCAGGATACGCAATCGGAGTTACCGCTTTCACTCTTCCTGGCCAAGGTGAGAGCGGCTTATCATCTTTCCACCCCCACCCTAGTGGCAACGACAACGCGCGTTTTGCAGCGGTAATATTCTCCGGTGTTGCGGGGAATATCTGCGTCAGTGCTATCTCCCCATTAAAATCGCGTTCCAACACCCCAATAATCGTCTTGTTTGTTGCCACCACGGCAGGATCATATACCGGGGCACGAATGGCATAGATGCTCTCGGTGATCTCCCGGCTATCAAGTGACTTCAAATCCGCAAAAGAAACCTGCACGAAGCCGCCTCTGTTTGCTTTTACCAGATCAATCATCCCGGTGAACGCGTAGTCAGCCCGGTTGGCGGCAGTGAAAACATCCGCTTGTGCATATCCTGCCAGGGCAGCGCTGCAGAACAACAGTAACAATAAATATTTCATTGGATCTCCTCTAAAAAATCAGGTCACAGGCATCTGCAGGCATCCAGTGCTGCTCCATCCCTTCCCATTTCACATTGCATCCCGCCGGGTTAGTCAACGGAGTGGTGATGGGTTTGCCCGCAGTAAGTTCCGCCAGCGCGTTATCCAGATCGTTTACCTTCACCTTCGTAGCATCAAAGGGGTTATCCACGCCACGCCCGGTGTAGACGAGTTTGCGGTCACTATCAAAGACGAAAAAGTGCGGCGTGCGCAATGCGCCGTACGAAAGTGCAACTCGTTGTGCTTCATCACGCAAATATAGCCACGGGTATTGCTCACGTTCCATGATAGGAATCATCTTTTTGAAAGAATCCTCGGCACTCACCAGGATGGTATTAGCATTTATCGCGACAAATTTCACTCCCGCATGGGCATATTTTTTCGCTGTTGCGCGGGTGCTACCATTGGAGCCAAGTACCGCCGGACAATGATTGCAAGTAAAAAATACCACCAGTACCCGCGCATCGGCGAAATCGGCGAGTGAATAGCATCTACCGTCGGTGGCGGGTAAATAGAACTCCGGTGCAGTGGCACCGATCTGTAAAGTGAATGACATGGAAACCTCCTGCTAGAAATTAATAGTTTGCTTTGAGCTCTGCTGTATAACATACTTCATCAGCAGAATTATTCATATAGAGCGTCTTCACACTCTCAAACTCGGTAACAACATCATATTGCGTCACTGTAATAACCAAGAAAACGGTGTCTGCAGCGTTGACGAACTCTGTCAACTGTTCCTGCCTTTTAATGAACGATGTACGTAACGCAGGATAGTCGCTCGCTTCCGCTTCAACTGCAATACCTTCAGCAGTCACTACGATTGTCGCAGTGAAGAATGTATCCGTATGCGAACGCGTATCCCAAAGAAACGCCACCTGTGGACTACTGGTAATTTCACGAAATTTCCGCGTGTCGCGCCGAGTAACCAGGACTATCTGTGACAGATCATCCTTAATATCATAAGCCATTAAGCTGGCATAAGGTTTACCGTCCATTGTCGTGGCCAACACCCCCACACGCTGATTTGCGACCACGGCCAGAACTCTATTGAGTGTATTTTCAACGTCAATACTCATCATTTGTCTCCTTTGCACCATTGTGCGTATTGTATCACAATACGTCAATGGGTTTTGCGGTATCATTGTAGAGTAAAACACCAATAATATGGTAGATGTGAGGAAATACTATGAAGACTGTTATTCTGGGAGCCGGTTGCTTTTGGGGCGTAGAAGCGGAATTCCGCGCAGTCACTGGAGTTGTTGAAACTCGCGTTGGTTATACCGGGGGCGCCACTCCTAAACCTAGCTATGAGATGGTCTGCAGCGGCGCAACCGGGCATACAGAGGTGGTGGAGGTGAGCTACGACCCGGAGGTGGTGAGCTTTGACGAACTGCTGAAGGTATTCTGGGAGATACACAACCCAACGGCGGAACAAAAACGGCAGTACCGCTCTGCCATCTACTATAGCGATACCGAGCAACATGCCGAGGCGCTGGCACAGATCGTAAAGCTATCCGGCGAATACCGCGATCCAATTTTGACCGTGGTGTTGCCTGTCACCGAGTTCTACCCGGCGGAGGAGTACCATCAACAATACTACAAAAAGCATGGGGTGAGTGGCGGATGCGCGATAAATCACCCAAAGCTGCTGCGTATCTATAGTGTGGCGGCCAACGGATACATTGAGGTGGAGCCGATAGCAAAGAGTACGGCTGCATGGAAAGAGGCGCTGGATGCGGCCACCTTCGCCATCACGCGTAATGCTGGCACCGAGCCGCCGTTCGCCAATACCTACTGGGATAATCATACTCCGGGTATCTATCACTGCGCTAACTGCGATACTGACTTGTTTGATGCCAAGGATAAATTTGACAGCGGCACCGGCTGGCCCAGTTTCGCAGCGCCCATAGCAGTGGAGAATGTGAATACGGCTGCGGACACCAGCCTAGGGGTACTGCGGACGGAAGTGAAATGCCGCCGGTGTGGGGCGCATCTGGGCCACCTGTTCCCCGACGGCCCCGCGCCGACGGGACAGCGGTACTGCATGAACAGTGGGGCGCTGGTATTTGAGGAGAAATGAATATCACTTTGGCGCACGGCCTACAATTGATTCCAAAGTGACGATATATTTGTCCCCAACTGGAGCCTAATCACCCGTTGGGATTACAAGTATTGGTAATATCCTCACTTTTCCGCTATAATGTAAAGCGATCCTCCTGTGTAGTACAGTGGGGTATCGAATCACCGGGAGGAAACCGACTGTGGCTGAGAAGAAAACATTGATGACCTGCGATGTGCAGGACTTTATCGCGGGGATGAACCCAAAGCGTGAGTGCAAGCGTAAAGGCTCCAGCACTGACCGCACGATCAAACAGCGCCAGAAAAAATCCGGCGCCTAGTGTCACCTGTATTGATCCCGGGGCACACGCTCCGGGTTTCGGTACTCACCTCTTTAACAGGTAATGAGGAGAGGATACTCCGATGAGCGTCACACAATTATCCGTCTTCATTGAAAATAAGCCCGGCCGCCTGGCTGCCGCTACGCGCATACTGGGGCAGGCGGGGGTTAATATCCGCGGCTACAGCATCGCTGATACCGAGGATTACGGTATTCTGCGCTTGCTGGTAGACAAGGAACAGATAGCGCGTGAAGTCTTACGCGCAAACGATTTCACCGTACATGCCAGTGAGGTGCTCCTCGCTCGCGTCCCCGATCAACCGGGCGGTCTGGCAGACACGCTGGACGCACTGGCGGCGCTGGATATAAACGTTGAGTACACCTACGCCACTGCCAATACCCTCATCGTTTTCGGCGTCAACCGCCGTCCCGATGCCGAGAAAGCGCTTTCCGAGATGGGCCTGCATATCTTCAGTAATGAAGAGCTGGCGCAACTGTAGTAGTCATTTTCCGAGCAAACTGAAGTGCATGGGGTCGTGTGTTGTCCATACCTGCCCCCACGTCCAGCCATGATTGGCGAAGATCTTTACCACCATCCCATCTGGAGCAAAGGATAGCGGGTCCCCGACGACAGGTCTGATGTCACCGGTATAAGCCCAGATATCCTCATGCCCGGCAGGAGTATAGTGGTCGCCCACCAGTGGTTTATCGACATGCTGGCAATTCTCCACCGGGTTCAAATCTAATGCCGTACCAAGCGAGTGATGCGACATCTTCGCGGAGTTAGTAGTGGAAACCCGCCAACAGTAGCTTAACACCGTGCGGATACGCGGTTTCTCCGGTGCGGAATATATCTCGTGGAAGATCACCTTCACTTCACCTACCAGGGCGCGGTGCACACAGAAAGTAAGTGTGCTTGATTTGCCATTTTTATCCCACACTGGCACAGTTACCTCGACAAGGTATTTTTTTGCCTCAATATCCGACTTTGGTAAGCCATTGGGATAGAGCATTTTCGTCCGGTCAGCATTAGAAAAACTCGCAAACGGGGTCGAAGAGATCAGGGGTAACAGTGGAGATTTATTACCAAATAGTAAGCCCACCGACATTGTGAGTGGGAGCATGTTGATATCTGTGACGGAAGTTGCCGCTGGCGCAACGATCGAGGGCGCAGATGGCCCATAGACCTGTGCCTTGATGACAATAGCTAGATTGAATAACAGCAATAATATGATTAGCCGATGGTATTTCATTCGCCACCCACAACAGCAAAATCGTCTGCATCGGAGAGTCATTATTCTCCAATGCAGACGATTTTGCGCGATTATGAATATTTTGTCAATGCTCGCCTATTTCGTAGCTTTCTCCGCCGCATCCGGCCCCGCCTGGTAATGTGTTTTCACTTGATCTGCACTGAGTATCACGTCATGAATAGCCGCCAACAGGAAGGTACCCTGATAGGTTTTTGTGTTAGAATTGTTGCTTCCCAACAGCAGGGGCAAAGTACCTTTCCAGTTTTTTGCCTGCCAGGCAACATTCATTGTCCCGACATTCACCCCATCACGATAGATTGTGGTTATTTTGTCATCAAAGGTAATGACAAAATGGTGTAATGACGTCCGATGGACGGTTAGTTCCTGCGTCCCCTGGATAGGACCGGCAGCGGTTATAAAATTCATTCGAGTGCCTACTGCAAAATTTGTCTTGCCAAATTCTGATGGTGAACCCAGCGAGATAATGTTCGCCCCCCAGTCTGTAGTAAGCGGATACATCGTATCGGTATTCAACCAAAGTTCAATCGTTCCAGCATTAGTCTCACCGATCGAGAGTATCTTATCGAGCGGACTAAAACTGGTGAGGGGCATCGTTTTTACCAGATGCAACCCTCTTCCTGGCAACCAGTTATATATCCCTCCGGCGGGGATCTGCAAGTCAACCGGGTTACCGACTTTGCTCAAATCATGTACGATGTCACCGCTTCCTTCATCAAACCGATAAAGCACCAATGCCATATTATCATCACGTTGCAACGCTGGCGCAAACACCGGCACATTCAGCTGAAATGGTGGTGAGGTATTTTCTCCATCAGTAGCAACTATGCTATACCAATGCGGCCCGGGAGCCGTCGGGGCGAACACCACTTTATTGCCGATTACCACTGGCTCAGCTTTCTCCTCGGCGGGCACCTGATGTTTAATCACCTGCAGTGTCACTGGCTTCCCGGTGGTAGACCAACTATCGTAGAAGTCCAATTCCAGCGGTGTGCCTACATTAACCCATTCCGGCAACTCACGCTGATTGAGTATCACCTGTGGTTCGGTGCGTGGTACCGGTGGTTTTGTGAAGAATATCCGCGCACGCGCTACCGAGATACCATTATTCGTAGTCCAAATGGCAGGAATGCCCCCCGCTAACAGGGTGGGATCTGTGTAGATGAGCTTATTGTTCTCGGCGCTGAATGTCACTTGATTCCCATTTAATTGTAATTGAAGGTGCACCCAATCACGATGATTTGCCCAACGATTACTCATATTTGTAAGCGTACTGGCAACCTCTACACCATCACGAAGAATGACCATACGTTTGCCAGGATTCCCCTGTAAATCAGGTGCCCCGAATATACCGGAATAGCCGGAACGAGGATTCTTCCCATCTCCGCAGATGGCAATGCTTAGATCGCGATAACGATCTTCATACTGATCAATCTCGCGTGGGTATTCCATTTTAATCCCGACGAATGCCTCGAAAGTATGGTTACCATTGAAGCGGTTCTTTTGCCACAAAGCCACATCTCCGCGCCCCCACCCGGCGAAGAACGACCACTGTGGACTACAAGCCCAGCGGGTCGTGGATATCCAGGTGCCGTCATTTACCCAGTCCGCTGGTGCATCATCGAAGATGTAATCCAATACATTGTGACTCATCACTAACGGGTCTTTCAGGTTTTTCAAAAAGCAACCTGTAGCTCGATATGCCGGATGCACTCCCACCATCGGATTAGTATCAATTACCGCTAATACTTTGGTGCCATCCTGCTCCAGATATACTTTATCCCCCATATGCCACAGGCGAAAATTGTATTCCTCGTTATTTACTAAGACATCACCGGTGGTGGTGGCCAACTGATCCATCCCCCGAAATAGTGTGTAACTGGTACTAAGCCTGTCCGGGGCAATCACTACTAATGCACGATATCCACTATTTACATCTACACCATCGGTATTTAATGCCAGCAATAACTCATTAGGAACAGTGGAATTCAAAATTACTTTGTTGGGTGCCTTTAACGCTGGATGCACTGTAGCGGATATCCACTGATCGCCCACCGTGTCCAAGCGATACACTTTGTGTGACGGATTGGTGTTTAACGGGAGCCAATCCTTCGGAGCTGACCATTGTTGTAAATGCCCAGCATTATCGTGACTGAATTTCTCGGTAATTTTCGCCAGTGCCATCTCAGCTTTAATATCGGTATTCAACGAATTACCATACACTGTAATATCATCAAACACTACACCAGCCGCACCTTCGGTATAGAGTCCCACCGCTCCGCGCCATGGTGATACCCCCGCCACACTGATGCGCTGCTGCCCGTCGATGAATACCCGCAGCCTTTCCGGGCGCGAATCTACGGCTATCTTCACCCATTTCTCCGGGATGAAGCCGCCCTGTACTTCTTTAATCGCGGTAAGTACACCATCATCATATTTATAAAGACCCAGCGTGTTGCCGACCGGACCGCGATCACTTGCCGCCGTCCACCGTAGCAACAACCCATGCTTTTCGTCTGTCATATTCACGACAATACCCAGCGAACAGCCCGGCATCGGGTGAGCTGCAACCGTCATGGTATAATCTTCCCAGAAGTTATTGCCCGTCGTACACAAGGCTGCACCATTGGGATTGTTCCCTATCCATGCGAAAGGATTGGCGGCGAAATTGCTGAAGGAGTTTTTATTAGCGTTGCCGTGAGGATCATTGTCCCATGCGCTCTGTAAGGCCCATTTGCCACTCTGCACAGTCCACATATCGGGCTCTTTTGGAGTTCGCATAAAGTTGTCGGCAAAGTCCACTGCACTTAGGCGTTGCAGTCTATTATTCGTCGCCATCCACCCCGCATCCAGCGTAATGCCTGCCTCCTTGCCCGGCGCTCGAGTCACCGTACCACTCCAGATAGCTGCCTCCGCTTGCTCCACCGATAACTCTTCACCGCGTCGCATGATAGAGAAACTAAAGGGTGCATCTGGTGCTATTGTCCACTTACCGTCGCCCAATTTACGCACAACACTATCTTTCACTTCTTCAACAGTATATTTATCTGCCGTCACCACCATCTGCAGATAATTTTCTTTATCCTTCCACTCAAAGTACAACTGCGCCCCACCAACTGCATTAGCGTCGCGCTGTAAGGTGAAGGATAAATTATAACGATCGGTCGTTAACTGGCTATTGAATAATCCCGGGGGGGCCGCCATTAACGCGGTGGTGAACAACAATGAACTTAACAACAATACGAACAATGGTAACAATCTAGCCATCTATCTCAATACCTCCATGGGGGTTGGCACCAGCCATCTGGCTGGCCCCTATTATTATTTAGACGCAATTTCACGTAAAAAGTTCACAATATGACCAGATTAGCGTATCATCTTGTTATCAATTTCATGTGAGGTACCGATATATGTGGGCATTTCTGGCATTCCTGGTTGTTACGCAGGCAAAAAATCAACTTCCATCCGATGCGGATGTCGCGGCAAAAATCCAGACGGCTATCCATGCACAGATTAATCCTAAAAGTCTGACAGTTACCGTAACGCGAAAATCTAACTTTGATGAGGATTTACAGCATCTGGAAATTACCATGAGCGGCTTCAAGGTAACGGATATGCCTTTTGCCGACCTACCCGCTGATGATGCAAAACCAGTAGTAGTGGCAAAACCAGCAAAGAAACATCCTACCACCAGCCTGGAAAAACAGCCCGCATTGCTGCAACCGAGTACCAAAGACTATCGCATTGTAACTGCACATGTGGTATGTACAGATTTTTACATCAAGGACTTGAAGATAGCGCGCCTGGAGTTAAATATCACCGAAGGACGCTTGCCCCGTGCAGGTATTGGCGCTAACAAAGCGGTACTCTCCGCCGCTCGTGATGTGACCGGTACCATGACGTTGGCCGAGGACGACATCACCACTTTCCTGATATTGCTAAACACACTACCTGTTCAATCTCCGAATGTACGCATCAAAAAAGAGCACGTGACGATAAATGGCAACACACCCTGGGTAGTATTGAAAGTGCCGATCACCATCCCGGTGGCAGTCACCGGCAATTTCTCCGCCCGGAATGGAGCTGTGCTTTACCTGGACAACCCCACCCTGAATATCGAATTGATGAATATGCCCAAAGCCGTCGCGGATAAAATCCTAAAAAACCTGAATCCGTTGGTAGATCTGAATGGCGCCCTGACATTGCACGTGCCGATCACCATTACCAGCACCAGCACTGAAGAGCGGAAGCTTATCCTGACTGGCTCACTAGCGTATCCGAAACCCTAACGTGAGCTTCGCCCCTACTCTCTTCATTATGCAAACATTTGCTGCAATCGTGGTTCGGTCAACTTCAAACCGTTGTAACCAGCCGCCCGGCCAACGAGCTTACCTTCACGATCAAAGAGGAAATAAGCGGGGACGAATTCATTTTGGAACAGATCAGTTACATCATGGGTATTATCGATCCCAAGTAATTCGGTGATGCCCATCTTTTGTGCATCGGCGAAAATGCTGGGAACATCCATCTCCTCTTCCGAGCGAGGAATGTGTATCGCTACGGTCACCAGTCCCTGTGATCCGTATTGATCACGCCAGACACCGATTGTGGGCATATTCTCATGGCATATGTGGCAACCGATCGCCCAGAAGTGCACCAACACGGGCTTCCCCACCAATAATGACTCATCCCAGGTACCATTCACCCACTCAGTCGCCCCGGCAAGTGAGGGAATCGCTGCGCCTAAACGTAATGGCATGATTGTCTCCTATAAAAAACCCTTTGGTCGGCTATTCTACCGGCCAAAGGGTATCTGCACTAGCACTTATCCAATCTACAGTGTTTTCTCACCCGGTTTCCATTGTGCCGGGCACAGACCGCCAGTCTGCAATGCTTCCAGTACGCGTAGGGTCTCGTCAACGCTACGACCAATGTTCAGGTTATGCACTACGGAATACTGCAGCATCCCTTCGGGATCGATAATAAACAGACCGCGTAGAGCAATACCATCATCTTCCAGTAACACGCCATAGGCATCAGATACTTCGTGAGTCATGTCAGAGGCCAGCGGGAATTTGACGCCTTCGATGCCACCTTTGGCACGCGGTGTCTGCAACCAGGCCCGATGGCTATACACTGAGTCGGTAGAAATACCCAATACTTCCGCGCCCAGGTTCTCAAATTCGTCCAGCCGATCGCTGATCGCAGTGATCTCCGTCGGGCAAACGAAGGTGAAGTCCAACGGATAGAAGAAAAGCACCAGCCATTTGCCATCATAATCAAATAGCGAAACCTCTTCATCCAGCTTCTCCAAGTTTTTCGTTGAAGGCATGACAAAATCAGGTGCCATCTCGCCAACTTTCGCCTGGTAGCTTTCTTCATCGTCATGCATGTCGCAACATTCGCTCATGGTATTCGTTCTCCTTTTCAAAATCTCTCTGTATTCTATTACAAAATCACGGTGACCGGAAACTATACACGACTGTTATTGTCGTATATCTCGTACATTCTAGCAGAATTTTCTATCTCAGTATATACAACTTCTCTCTGGTTATGTAGTCTACTACTGCTGGCGGAGTCAGCTCGCTAATACTTAGCCCCTGCTGTACACGCTGGCGGATATCCGTAGCTGAGATATCAATACCGGATATCTCCACCAGCGATATTGCGCTATACTCCGGCCTGGCAACCAGCGACCGCAACGGCTCCTCCCCCACCCCAGGTCGCGTCACCGCTACAACTTTAGCCAGCTCCATGATGCCAGCGGGGTTATACCAGTACGGGAAATCAACCGCCATATCCGCTCCCAATATCAGGTACAGCTCCATATCCTGGTATAATGCATGTAACTCGCGCATGGTCTCTACTGTGTACGATGGCCCTTCTCGATTAACTTCCATGCGGCTTAGTTGGAAATACGGCTTATCCGCGATAGCCAATTGCACCATCTGGCAGCGCTGTTCACCTGCCGTGCGTTCACCACGCTTGTGTGGTGGTGTCCCCGCCGGGATGAAGAGCACGGCATCGAGATAAAATGTCGTGCGAACAACCTCGGCTATCGCCAGGTGGCCGTTATGAATCGGGTCAAATGTTCCCCCCAGCACGCCTATTCGGCTGCCAGCAGCAAATGTTTTCTCAAGCATATGCGTATAATATGCGACGTCACGAGGGATTTTCCTGCTAGTTGGCGAATAATACTGCTATCGGAGTCATTTTTATGCGAATCGCCTATTTCGATTGTATCTCTGGCATCAGCGGCAACATGGCGCTAGGTGCCATGATTGCTTGCGGGTTGGATGTTGAATACTTGCGTACGGAGCTGGCAAAACTCCCCATCGGTGAATGGGAGTTGTCCGCAACGCAAGTGCAGAAACTTGGCATCGCCGCCACCCACGTTGATGTTGACGATCATCCACACCAGCACGAGCAAGAGCATCACCATCATCACCCACATCGTAACCTGGCAGATATTCTGGCAATCATCAATGCTGCTGATCTTACCCACGGAGTAAGGGAAAAGGCGACGGCGGTGTTCACCCGCCTGGCCGCAGCCGAAGCGCAGGTACACGGTAGCACCGTGGCTGAAGTACATTTCCACGAAGTTGGCGCTATTGATGCAATCATCGACATCGTCGGATTCTGTATTGGCATTGTGGAACTAGGGATTGAACAGATAGTATCATCACCACTGCCACTCGGTAGCGGCTGGGTAAAATGCGCACACGGCGTCTTCCCGGTACCCGCCCCTGCCACCGCATTGCTGACCAAAGGCTTCCCAATCGCCAGCACCGACATTGAGGCGGAGTTAGTGACCCCCACCGGGGCGGCACTCATCACCACATTGGCGGACTCTTTCGGCCCACTACCCTCGATGGTGATGCGACAAGTAGGCTACGGCGCGGGCACGAGAGAGCTACCCCGCCCGAATGTGCTACGCCTGTTCCTCGGAGAAACTGCGTACACTTCAGAAGAGCCGGAGGAGATCGTAGTGCTGGAGGCTAATCTGGACGATATCACCGGTGAGACGCTGGGATATGCTCTGGATCGCCTCTTCGCCGCGGGGGCGCTGGATGTCTTTTTCTCGCCAATCCAGATGAAGAAGAACCGCCCCGGCATCCTGCTGCAGGTACTTTGTACCATCGATATGGAAAACGACTGCACCCATATCATATTCAGTGAGACGACTACTCTCGGTGTACGCCGCACCGCCTGCACCCGCAAAGTGTTGCCCAGACATCACGTCAATGTGGCCACCATCTGGGGAGAAGTGCGCATGAAGGTCAGCTGTTGGAACGGTATAGAACGCGCCGCACCGGAATACGAAGATTGCCGTCAACTGGCGGAAGAGCACGATATCCCGCTGCAGCAAATCTACACAGCCGCACATCTAAACTACCGCGAGGGAGGATAACATGGAACTAACCGTTGATGCTCCTGGTTTGAGACTCGACCAGTACCTGACAGCCCACACCACTGACTTCTCCCGCGCGCGGCTACAACAATTGATCAAGGATGGCGAAGTGATGGTGAATGGGAGGCCAGCGAAAGCCAGCTATAAGGTGGAGAGCGAAGATGTTATCACCCTCCATGTACCGGAACCGACTATACCACTGGACGTCTCCCCCGAGGATATCCCGTTGGATATCCTCTATCAGGACGCAGACCTGGTGGTGCTAAACAAACCGGTAGGGTTGGTGGTACATCCTGCTGCTGGCCATCATACCGGGACGCTGGTAAATGCCCTGCTGCATCATGTGCGCGACCTGTCCGGCATCGGTGGTGAACTACGCCCGGGGATAGTCCACCGACTGGATAAGGACACCAGTGGACTGATGCTGGTGGCGAAGAACGATATCGCCCACCGTGCCTTGGCGGAGATGATCGAGAAGCGCGAAGTAATCCGCGAATACCGCGCACTGGCCTGGGGGAATTTCGACGAGGATACCTTCACCGTGGACGCGCCGCTGGGCCGCCACCTGCATGACCGCCAACGCATGGCGGTGCTGGCCGGGGAGAATATCACCGCACGGCGCCGTCACGCTATCACGCACTTTACCGTGTCCGCACGTGGCGCCCATGTCACCGAGTTGTACGCGAAACTAGATACCGGCAGAACCCACCAGATCCGCGTACACTTGCATTATATCGGACATCCAGTGGTGGGCGACCCGCTCTATATGTCGCATCTCGCACGGCAACTATATCCATTGCTCAATTCGCTGGATACTGCCGCCATTGCCGCGCTTCCCGGCCAGGCGCTGCACGCCTTCCGTCTCACCTTCCCCCACCCGCGCACCGGAGAGATGATGAGATACGAGACTCCCCCACCAGCGACATATATGCGGGCATACGATGCACTGGTGGAGAGCAATTGTACCAGCGGGTAGTAATCAGAACCGATCCCACATCCCCAGCATCGGATGTTGTGCTGGAAATAGCGCCAGCGCCAGCTCCGCCGCATCGCCGTATGTCTCTGCTCCGGCGGCGATAATTTCGCCCGGTTCAGCTGTACCCAGCAAAAATTGGACGATATTATCATTCGCAACTAATGCATGCAGCGTATCGACATTATCCGTCACCGTGACCTGATTATTAGATATCAACAATGATACCTGCTCTCCGGCACCGCGTAGTTGAAAAATCCCCGTCCAGTCACGCATAATGGAATTAGCAAGCCGGGCAGATAATTCCTCCGCCATCTTCGTGAGTGAACTCGATAAGTTCAGCACCCGCGCCATCGCACCGCCATTACGGCGCATACTTTGCTCAACACGGCAATTCCCACGCCGGAGGATTCTCGCCAACGGCGACATTAGATGCAGGCTGGGGAAATACACTTCTGTGCAGCATAGCTTGCTCGCACAGTGTCGCGTGGCCGCTAAAACATCTACCGGGTCGCCAGCGAAATCTACCAGCGACATTCTTTGGCCGTTTTGCTGTACCATGATATATCCAGCAGTCTCCCCATCTGCCCCGCGCCAGCGCCAGGCGGTGGGGATTCCTTCCATGCCACATCGAAGATATGTCGGACGCACCGCGGTACCAGTAAGTCCGGCGTTATACTTATTGGATAACCGAGCCAGTTCCGGCGTATGCATGGGTGCAATACTAGTTAAACGAAGCTGCTGCAACGGTAGATCATTCACTCCGGTCAGATAGGAGTTCTCCACCCAGGCACGCGTATAACCAAATCTATGATACATGTCATCAATGCCAAAGAGCACGCTCATATCGTAACCAGCATCCCGCATTGCTACGAAGGAGGCCGTCGCCGTTAGTGACATCAAGCCCATCTTCCGCATTTCACCATGGGTAGCGACTAGGCCAATGCCGCCGACACGCAGCTCTGCTCCCCCCACGCGCATCTGATAATCCCAGACCCCGAAATGCGACACTACCTGCCCATTAAGAATCCCCAGATGCGATGTATTGCTATCATAATGGCTGTTACCGAAATAGCAATCACGACACCACTTTTTTGCGTCAAAATAGTTACCACGAACGGGAAAGACCTTGCTCCCCAAATCATACAATTCTTCGCGATATCTCTTCCCAGATGGTACAATTACCAACTCGTCAGTCATTCTCCTATTCCTCCTGCAGATACTCTGCCTCGAACCTGATAGGTAAACAGTTAGGGACAGATACCCATTTGAATATCCATTACTTTCGGTTGCCATTTATTGTCTATTGGTGGCAGAGCGGGGACTTCACCACTGCTCTGTGCCGCGGCACACATCTGCCTGAGTATCACAATCGTAGCCTCCATCTCTTCGGCCACTTCCATCTGGTACTCCTGCACTGGCTTAAGACCGGCTTTATGAGCACGTGCTCGCCACAATGGTGCGACCATCTCCGGGACTGATACGGCCATCTTTATCAATACCTGCAGATCTTCAACTAATAAATCCACCGCCGTTATGAAGCCCATAACATCACCGTTATTCTTCATTTCCTTATAGGAATGATGGAAAGCGACCAGCGTGCGCGCCTTCATCGACAATAGCAGTTGTTGATATGCCGCCTGGTACAGTTCCTGCACTACCAGCGGCTGGCGTGTATACAACGTTTTGCTTGCTAGTATCTCGTGGGCATGTCGGGCATCAGCTACCATCTTTTCGGTATATTCCGGCTTCAGCAGCTCACGATAGACCTCACCTTGCAGGCATTTCTGGTGCATAGTAACTGCACCCTGGATTAGTACACCGGGAGCAGGCTCCATGGCACTCTCCAGGTAATGTATGGCATTTAGCGCCTGATCGCCGAATAGACCAAAAAATAGCCGACCGAAAGCATCATCGAAATGCTCTACCTTGCCAAAATTCCAGCTCTGCGCTGCCCCATAGGCGTATGCATAATAGCTCACCCCTTGCAGGTTATAATGTCCACCGTCACCCCAATCTGTATTCAATAACCCTTCCGCACCGAACTTGACGGCATATTCCGTCATGATGCTGACATTATCCCGCATAACTTGTTGCGCCGGAAAGTAGTTATTCCATGAGTTCGTACCCGGACATAGATAGAAACGCTTGCCTGCTTCGGCGAAGGGACGCACTCGGTCTTCGCCCTCATGCCCGTAATCCCACTGCAGAGTAATGACATCTTCCGGTATCTCTGCGATCAGCTCCGGGTAATCCAGAATAATATCACCCCAAAACATAATTTTTCTGCCATATTTTTGCGCCAGCTCACGAACCTTCAGCAGATGTTCCAGATATACCCGCCCTTTCCCTACCTCCGCCACACGTTTCGCGCTTTTTCCTTTCCCCAGATCGAAAGTCTCATCTGCATCAATATTAAAGAGTTTTGAGTGGAAGTTAGGAAGAAATTCGGCATATAATTCATCGAGCAATTCATAGGTTTCCGGCACCGCCGGTGACAGTGTCCATTTGCTTTCACTCTCAGCAAGATGCTGATAACGCTCAAGGTTTAGCATATGCCCCTGGTGTCCGAATGATTGCAAGTTCGGCACCAGCTCAATGTGACGAGCAATACATGCCGCATCCACAATGAGAATATCCTCCGGCGTCAACGGCCCATGCCCCTTACCGATCTCCGGGTGCGATGGCCAGGCGAAGGTGTGCTCGATGTAAAGCTGAAATTGATTGATCTTCCAACTAGCCAGCAAATCTACCGTCTGCAATAGATCCTTCACCGTTGGCACTTTCCCTCGTGAAATATCCAACATCACCCCACGGACCGGCAATATCGGATAATCGGTGATACTCATTCCGGGAAGCTTGCTGCCGCGCTGGTCGACTAATTGACGAAGTGTCTGAACCGCATAGAACAATCCAGCGGCATCCGCCCCGACTACTAACACTCTGTCTGCAGTAATTCTTATGCAGTATCCCTGTGCGGGTAATTCCGGAAGATCTTCGCCACACAACCATGCATCGTCACGATCAGCACGTACTAGTAATATCCGTCGCAACGCCAGACCATCGGCAAAGCGCCGGTGAACTTCAATTTTAAGCCCAGTGGATGCTTTAATCCCATTTTTCAATTGCATCGCTGCAAATTGGTCGGCATCATCTGCATCCGCCGGGAGTATTATCACCGAGTTGCGTGATAACTGATGCTTGGCTTCAGTTACATCAATTGTGACTGGTTGCGGGATAAACAGTAATTTCTTCATTTGTTGATCCTTTTGCAATATACGCTTGGCATATTATAGGGGATTTTTTCTTCATCTGATAGTCTAATCGGCCTTCTCCAATTTGTTCGATCTACCCATCGCGACAAAACCACATTTTTCCGCTATAATACCTCATGGAGTCGGTTAGGTGATTGCTCTGAGTTTTCCTCAGGGAGGAAAGTCCGGACTCTGTAGGGCAGCGTGCTTGTTAATGGCAAGGCGGGGTGACCCGACGGAAAGTGCAACAGAAAACAAACCGCCACACCGGAAACGGTGCGGTAAGGGTGAAAAGGTGCGGTAAGAGCGCACCGGCGGGGCGGAGACGTCTCGGCCTGGTAAACCCCACGCAGAGCAAGGGACGATAGGGGTGCCCCCGTAAATCCGGGGAGCAGTGGCCCGCTGTAGACATCCGGGTGTCCCGCGCGAGGCGGTCAGCAATGGCCGTCCCAGATAGATAATCATCCACGACAAAATCCGGCTTATCGACCGACTCCAACACCGTAGCATGGGCGTCCCGCCCATGAAATCGCAGTTACGGCAAAACTTATTGAATTGCCCGTTCTCATAGGCGGTACGCCTATGCTACTTCTCTTCCATGCGAGAGGACACTGTTGGTATTCCAGGTATTCCACCCGCAAGCCAGCCGTCGTTTCAGTGCACTATGTTGCCCTGCTGTTTCTTTACCTTCAGCTCTATTCTGTTTAGTCAATGTTACTCCACTTCCGCACCTTTCGGCACCCTTCTTCCACTAATTCAGGAGAAAAACATTGCAACGCCAGGATAAAACGCCCTTCAGCGATACGGGGCAGCAGTTCATCCAATAAGGGAACCGGCACCCAATCCAACATGATAGGAGTCACTAGCGAAGCCTGCACCATCCGGTCACATAGCTCCGGGTCACTAAGCATACTCTCAACGGGATGGGGTACGTTAGGATCCGGATAGATCTCCTGCACACATATACCTGCTATCTGTGCTACTTGATCGATCTGGTGAAGTCCAATTGCATGCTGATGAAAGAAACCACCCCCCACGGAAGAAAATAGCTTGCCGGTATAGGGAGCATCAAAAACCGGTTGCATCGCACGGGTGATCATGCCCACGGGATCGCCATTGACCCATATCGCGCCATCTGGCAACCAGGTTCCCCAACAGCACCGCCCCAGGCCACGAGGATGCTGAACGTTATCGTCCAGAAACTGCTCTACCTGAATCGACCACTCCGCACACCAGTTGATAAGTGCATGAACCTGTTCCGGTTCCTCATACATATCGATAAACATTTGGGTGCCGCGTATGCCGTTTGCCGCGTCCAACGGGGAACGGTGACAATATGGCATGAAAAGGAAGTCCTCTTCCCACTGTTCCCACAAGGCATTGTTTAATTCGAGGGCGAATTGAATCCACTCATTATCTGGATCAAAGCGTAGCTGGGCGATTTCGTCCCATGCTAGTTCCAGTTCACACCAGGTGGTATGTGCATCTATAAGCGCCTGCTTGCCCGTCATCGCTGCGGTAATAGCTCCGATAGCACAGAATACCTCGCTACGTCCCGGAACCATGTCATCCGGCGCGGCATAAAATGATGCGTACCCATCCCGACATTCCTTTAAGTGATTACGAACGATCTCGCGAACACGTGCCGGTTGACGGGCAGCATCCAATGACTCGTTTGCCAAAACATCCATCAGGTAATTATCAAGGGTCGGCAAACGGCACCAGTGATCTACATAAACCAGTAAATCACCGGGAGTATTACGCGAAAAAAATGTCTTCTGCCGCTCTATACGCGTTTCATACTGCTCACGATAAGCGAAGGTCATGACTTTTCCTCATTAGACGAATAAATTGGCGCTGCTGCCATCCACTCAAGGATAAGCGCCACGTATCATTATCGCGTGTCCAAGCTTGTTCGATTGGATACTCTACCCCAGCGTCAGACAATAAGGTGGCCTGCGGCGGTACCGGGCATCCGGTCACCTGGATATTTTCCCCAGCAACTAGATACTGGCCCGGTGCTTCCTTCCACAGGAAGAGGCTGGTAGGACACGCCAGCATAATGCCATCAATTATAAATGGCTCACCTTCCCATGACCAGCCGCGTTCCAATTGCTGATTATTGTCAACTACTTCAATCTTTGTCACTAATTGCCGGTCAGGCAATTTCTGCGACGGTCCCCAGTCGGTTTTCATCGTCAATTCCTCGGTGGAAAGACGCTCGGTAAATTTAAGGATTCCGCCAGCGAGCGGGAATTCATTCTCCTTGGCATGTAATAATGGCATGGATTCCAGCAACGTCTCCAGACGTAAGAGAGGCGACCGGGAGCCGCCATTCCAACCTTGACACCAGTGAATAGCGCCAGCGCCAATCTGCTCGGTACCACCCAGCGGCGGAATAATCCGCTCCCGAGCCATTGCGCCTTGCTCATCGGTTTGCAGCGAATCGTTATGTGCCCACACCACACCACCACGCCCGGCAAATAACCTGATTGTTTGCCAGGTCGATTCACAGTAGCCCACTCCATAATAAGGAAGGATCACCAGCTTCGTCTTACTCAAGTCACAATTGGCAATATCGGAATCATTTACCGCGCGGAAGGGGATATGCAGGCGATTAAGGATATCAACATACTCTGTCACCCCCCCACCTTCCATACCACACAGCGGGTAGACGAAGATAACCTGCTCTCCGGCACTCTGATCAAAGCTTATCCCCTTCAATAAGTGCGCCCAATTTCGCATAATCGTACGGCCACGTCTGGGGGTGGCATCGCCATGTACGGCACACCCCAACTCGTTATCCCAATATTCTACAAAACTGCCGCCTGCACGCCAATTAGGCAACATCATATTCCAATTCCACGGCATGAACCCGGCACCGCCCAGGCGTAACGTCCACGAGATACCACGGTGAAGGTAATCTTCCAGATCCTGTTCCCCCTCTTCCGTCGCTGGCGTGGGAACCCAGGCTTCCTGCAATAACATCGGTTTTCCCGAGTGAAAACTTGCCTCTAGCGCTCGGCAACACGGGATATGAACGGAATGCCAATCCATCGCTTCACCCAGGAGCATATTCTGCTTCATGGTGAAGGTGCCTACTCCCACCGCTTGCCCGGTGCCTCCCCATATCAGTTGCAGCTCACGTGCCCAATCGCCCACCATGGACATGTTTGTGTTGATCTCATTACACAGATCCCATAGCAAACCGGGGATTCCGCCGAAGCGTGCCATTATTACCTCAGCAAATCGACGCTGTTCTGCCCGCAATCCCGGCACCGCCACCATGCGTGAGGTGTCCATCCAATTTTCTGCATTACCCATGGTAGGACAGATATTGGTATAAAGAGTCGGCATGAGGGCAACGCCAAAGCTGTTGAAGAGCATCACGTGTGTTTCGATGGCGCGCAGGTGTCTTTCTGATAATTCACTCCCGAGTTCAAAGTCCGTATAATACTCCGGGCAACAATCAGCGTAAACTTCGCCTGGCACCGTGCTCATCCACCCCGGCATAAAATAATGTGGTCGCACCACCTGCAACCCGGCACGCGCCATAGCAATGGCATCTTTCATTATGCGTAGAGGATTAGGGTTATGCCACGTCCAGGCAAACTGGTGTCGATCCTGCCAGTTGGTCCCTTGTACCCAGCTGGAGCGCTGTAATGCCTCCCCCGAAGTGATATCAAAATATCTTCCATTGGCAGTCAACGCCGGGGAAGCGGCCAGTTTCTCTGGTCGCCACACCACCACAGCAGAGTCAACGTAATCACGGGTGCGCCCGCTTGAATCGATAATGGCAAAACGCACAGCGTGCAGTAAAGTCGCCGGGGCATCATCAGTAACCTCGATACTCACTACTCCATCAACCAGCGTAACCGGTGATTCCGGCTCGAATCCTGTATCCTCACGGGACTGTATAGCCAATAACGACAACGCACGCTGATAACCAGCTACACGCCACCCCGTTGGCAATGCGCCATGAGGATAAACACGCGGCGTGACCGTCTCACCAGCATGTAGTGTTGATAGTGGCAAATCTATCGGCGGTAATACTATCGGTACCTGAAGCCAGCGGAGCAGCGCAGCGAGCAGGCCATCCGGGAGTTGGGCTGCAGCAGCGCAGGCGCCAGTGTAGAGCGCCCAGGGACGCATGGAGATGCTCTGCTCAAGCTGATAAGGATTCCCCCAACTTTTTGCCAGTAACAACGTGGTGAGGATAGCCGTACCGTCGGGCGACATCACCACTCCGGCACAATGTGATTCACGCACCAGCGGCTTTGCCTGATAGGCGCGATGGTCATCCAGATATAACTCCGGGCGGGCTATAAATAGCGGAATTGTAGTAGCGAGGGAAAGACCAACTTGCGGCAAATCCCCCTGCCAAGGTGGACAACCGACAAGGTCGCCATCAAACACGACGCGCAGCGCCGCCGGATCGTCTAACGCGTAATCCGGCGCATATGTCATCATCCCCAGCTGCGCGCGGAATACATCTACTTCCCGGTCTAGCGCCCCGGCCCCTTCATGGTTCCGCAGATCGCCGAAAGTACGCACGACCTTCTCCCAGCTTCCGTTGGCGAATGACATAGCTGTCTCGAAAGGCGCCCCGCCAACGTGCAGCAATCCCCCACCGGCGCGGAAGAATTCCAGCAAGCGTGGCTCAATATCAAGAGGGTAGATTTCACCATGCGCATTGCAGAAGACATCGCCTTGTACGCCTTCTGCCAACAAGGTAGCCAGGTTGATAACACGAATATCCGCTAAGCCCGTTTCGCGAAGCAGCTCAACAAGTGAAATTCCCCGCCCGGTACTCGGTAGTCCCGGCTCGAACAATACAATAATCTGCACGATGATCCCTTACCCTTCCAATCAGTTGATAGACTACTGCTGCAATACCGCATCTTCACGCTCATGGAAATAACTCGCAGTCTGTGCGACCAGGAGGTCGAGCAAGGTGGGGGAGGTTTTGCCGAACATCGCCGGATATGGGTCTCCTCCTGGCCCCAGTGGTTCGGGGGTGGTATAGCATCCAGGCCGATTATATCCAAGCAGATAAAGCGCCATGATGAGCGTGTCGACATCCAGTGACCCTTCGCCTAATGCGCAACGGTTGCTATCCGCCAGGTGGAGGTTGACCAGTTGTTGTCCGGCGCTCAATAGCGCTTTGCCGATATGCCGCTCTTCCGATTGCATGTGGTACACATCACCATTAATATGCTGCACGCCCGGATGGTTCACCGCATTGATATACTGTTGCGCGTCGGCGATGGTATGACAAAAGCTGACTTCCGCAGAGCGTATCGGTTCAATCGCCGCCTTCACTCCAGCATCCACAAAACGATCGGCCACCAGCAGCAGCGTCTCCACCGAGCGGTCAAACTCTGCATCATCATATGCCCCGGGGCGTCCGACGGCACCGGGGACGACCAGAATATACCCCGCCTTTACTGATGCGGCGAAATCTATCGTACGTTTGAGATAATCAACC
>JBBRXO010000005.1:0-64315 GCA_038248345.1 Armatimonadota bacterium
CATCCGTTTCTTTACCCAGGCCATCCAGACCACTGGGGTCAAGCCGACGTGCGTGACCACGGACAAGTTGGCCTCCTACCGCAAAGCCATCCGGAAGTCCTGTGGCCGGAAGGTCATCCACCGCACCAGTAAGTATCTGAACAACCGCATCGAGCAAGACCACCGCGGCATCAAGCGACGGTATGGTCCTACACTCGGGTTCAAGTCCTTCGACGGTGCGGCCGTCTGGTGCGCCGCCGTCGATGAAGTCCGTCAATTGTTCCGCACCCGCACTGTCATGAAGGAGACCATTTCCCTGGCCCAAGGCCGCGCGCATTTTCAACAATCCGTCACCGACTTCCAGCAGCTCTTCCTGAGTTGTCCGGTTGCCGACGCCAGGAGGAAACCGCGCGTCGCCGCCTAATTGGTAGTGAACGATGCGATGACGCGCCTGGCCGGCAGGTGACGAGCGAGAGCTGACAGAACCTTTTTTTTTGTGTCCGGCTATGGTGCCACATTGAAAAGTTCCGAGGGAAAGTTGCAGAAAACTGGAAGTGTGGTATAATTCACAACTGTTAGCCGCATATTGCGGCGAAGAGCTTCTCTGCTTCCTGATGTTTATCAGGAAGGTGAGGTTTATCGATGATATGTCGAAAGATTATTCTGGCGGTTGCCATTGCCAGTTTGCTGGTGACAGTTAATATTAATGCACAGACACCAGCTGCTACCGAAAGTGCAATGACGATGGCAAGCGCTAATGTGGTGTATATCGACCCCAATACAGGTGAGTTGATTAATGAAGCTGAGACCGCTATTGTTCCGCCGTTACTGGCAAATTTTACTAAAACACCTCCGGTCACCATCAAAAACATCAGCGATATGAAGTTCGCGGTAATGCAGGGTGCGCTGGTGAAATTACCCGAGACACTTAAAGCTGTCCAGATCAACGGTAACGATGTGCAAGCGAAAGTGACCTGGGAACCCAATACTGTCGATACCAGAACAGGTGGAAGACTGCTTTTCTCGGGAAGCGTGGAAGGTTACCCTGAAAAAGTTAGCTTGATGATTGCCGTGGTAGCACCGTTGCAGAATGTAGTCCCCGAAGCGCTGCACCCGGTTCAACTCGACAAAGGTATGCTGAAGGGAATCGCATTACTTACTGATGTTTCACCCATTAAGAATATTGTTGAGATACCCAGCAAGCCGATACCAGTATCCATCGGCTCTGCAAGTTATGAAGATGGCATATTAGGCAGGCAAGTCGCCACTGCCGAGCAGATGGCCCGTTTCCTGCTGCGTCACAACCCGAAGCCATCGATTAACTGTACGGCATTGGAGTTAGCAACCTATTACCTGGAAGAGGGAGCGCGTGAAGGTATCCGTGGTGATATCGCATTCTGCCAGAGTATTCACGAGACCGGCTGGTTCCGTTATGGGAATCAGGTTCAAATGGAACAGAATAATTACTGTGGCCTGGGCGCGGTGAACCCAACAGATGGGCAACCAGTTCCCAAGGGAGCATATTTCGCCACCCCCCGTGAAGGTGTTCGTGCGCAGATTCAACACTTGTTGGCATACTCCAGCGAAAATCGTCCCCAAACAGAGCTGATTGACCCGCGTTATCAGGCAGTGGGGAAAGCCCATGGTTTTGGGTGCGCATATAGCTGGACTGATCTGAATGGACGCTGGGCGGTCCCGGGTAATGGCTATGGAGAGAAAATCATTGATGTTTTTAATAAGATGATGGCGCAGTAAAGAAGTGAAGAAAAAATTGGGTAATCGCCGTGCTAATTGTGATATAAATCACGAATAGCACGGCGTTTATTTTTGATGGAAATACGCAAGGCTGTGCTTGTACTCACAATAACTAATGGGGGTAATCATGCTCAAATACGCTGATTGTCAAAAATATTTTGAGAGTAAAGTGGAAGTAATCGGTAGATAATCGTTTACATGCGGTAAAGTTTGTGGTATATTTCACTAGTGAGAGAGTTCACGAATACAGGAGCAGAACATGAGTACGACAAGCTGTAATTGTGCAGATGACAAAATCCAGGAGATTATGGCAGAATATACTGCCGGGCGTCGTGAGACGTTAATTCCGATTCTGCAGGACGTGCAAGCGCTCTTTGGCTATTTGCCCGAAGAATCGTTGGCGATCATTGCAAAATACATCGGCGTTTCCACCTCCAAAGTCTTTGGCGTCGCCACCTTCTACAATCAATTCCGGCTGCGTCCGGTGGGTAAACACACAGTGCGCGTATGCCGCGGCACTGCCTGTCATGTGCGTGGTTCCAAACTATTGCTTGATGCCTTCGCCGGTGAGTTGAATGTTCAACCAGGTGAGACCACTCCCGATGGCCAGTTCACCCTCGAGACGGTTGCCTGTATTGGCGCGTGTTCCATCGCCCCGGTGGTGATGATAGACGAGAGTTTCCATGGCAGTGTGCAGTCACGCAATGTAAAAACTATTTTGAAAGAATACAAAGACTAGTAGAGGGGCGATACCGAGATGAGCCAGACTACCCAAAATAACTTAATGGACGCGTGTTGTGCTCAGTGTACCCACTGTGTAGCAACCCCATGTGCGCGCTATATTGAATGCCGTAGTAACGGTCCATTGTGTCACACAGACGCGGCCTGTACGGCACGCCTGGAGGCTGCCCGGCGCGTTGCTCTACACGAGCAAGCGCAGCCCATCGTCTTCTTTGGCGCGGGCACCTGCGGACTGGCCGGTGGTATGAGTGAAATCATCCCCGCCCTGCATGAGCAATTGGCGGAAAAAGGCATTGAGATTACGCTGAAGGAAGTCGGTTGTTTCGGTCTTTGTCATCGCGAACCGATGATGGACGTGAAGCTCCCCGGTCGCCCGCGTGTTTGCTTCGATGCGGTGGACGTAAAGAAGGCCAAAGAGATAATAGAGCGCTATATCATCAATGATGACCTGCCTGCTGATTACTCCATGGGCTACATTAATTCCGCCGATGCAAAAACGGACAGCCCGGAATTCAAGGCGCTGACAAATCTCTATGATATGCCGCTCCTCGCTAAACAACCACGTAACGTGTTGCAGAACTGCGGTATCATTGATCCTAACTCGCTGCCAGAGTATGTGGCGCGCGGTGGTTACATCGCCCTCACCAAGGCATTGAATGCTGGTGACAATGGCAAGCTAGTCATCAACGAAGTAGATGCATCCGGGCTACGAGGCCGTGGCGGCGGCGGTTTCCCCACTGCCCGCAAGTGGAGTATGGCGCGCGCGCAAGAGCGCAAACCGAAGTATCTGGTATGTAATGCTGATGAAGGTGACCCCGGCGCGTTCATGGATCGTTCGGTGCTGGAAGGCGATCCGCATCGCGTCATTGAGGGCATGATGCTGGCGGCGTTGGCAATCGGCGCCGACCATGGCTACATTTACTGCCGCGCCGAATATCCGTTAGCTATCAAGCGGTTGGAGCATTCAATCGCTGTGTTGGAGTCCATCGGCCTGCTGGGTGATAACATTCTTGGCTCTGGTTTCTCTTTTCATATGAAGTTGAAGAAAGGCGCGGGCGCCTTCGTCTGCGGTGAAGAGACTGCACTACTTGCTTCTATTGAAGGCAAGCGCGGTATGCCTAAAGTACGCCCTCCGTATCCAGTACAGAGCGGTCTCTGGGGTCAGCCGACATGTATCAATAATGTTGAGACCTTCGCCAACGTTCCATCTATCGTGGCTAATGGTGGCGCCTGGTTCGCCAGTGTCGGCACAGCCAAGTCGAAAGGAACGAAGGTATTTGCACTCACCGGGAAGATCGCTAAAGGTGGTCTCGTAGAAGTCCCGATGGGCATGACGCTTCGCGAAGTAATCTTTGAAGTAGGTGGCGGTATCCTTGATGCCCGGCCTTTCAAAGCGGTGCAGATTGGCGGGCCTTCCGGTGGCTGTATCCCGGAGCACCTGCTGGATACCCCTGTTGATTATGATAACCTCATCCAGGTGGGGGCCATGATGGGCTCTGGCGGCATGGTGGTGATGGATGACCAGACCTGTATGGTAGACTTGGCGCGTTTCTTTATGGAATTCATCCGCAACGAGAGTTGCGGCAAGTGCATTCCCTGCCGTGAAGGCACGACGCGAATGCTGGAGATCCTAGAGCGTATAGTTCGCCCATACTCCGATGAAGATCCGACGGCGACTATTCAGCGTTTTAAGTCAATTACCGCGTTAGAGCAACTAGCGCCGGTAATTAAAGATACGGCATTATGTGGATTAGGGATGACCGCGCCGAATCCTGTGCTAGCTACGCTACGTTATTTCCGCGATGAATATGAAGCGCATGTATACGAACGCAAATGTCCGGCGGGAGCGTGTCGCTCGCTGTTGACCTTCACTATCGATGCCGAGAAATGTGTCGGCTGTACCATGTGTGCGAAAAACTGTCCGGCCAATTGTATCTCCGGCACAGTGAAAAAACCGCATGTCATCAATAATGACGCCTGCCTGCATTGCGGTGTGTGTCTGGATACCTGCCGCTTCGGCGCAGTGGTTGCTGAGTAAGCGCCGAACAATAACGGGAGTACAGAAATGCCTGATACTATTAACCTGACGATAAATGATAAGAAAGTAACGGCCAAAGCGGGACAAACGCTGTTGCAGGTATGCCGAGAGCAGGGGCTGGATATCCCGACTCTGTGTTACCTGGAAGACCTGTTCCCCTCTGGTGCCTGCCGTATGTGCGTAGTTGAAGTAGAAGGAGCGCGCGGTCTGGTACCCAGTTGCGCATTCCCCGCTTCTGAAGGGCAGGTAGTTCATACCCATAGCCCACGCGCTCGCCGAGCACGTAAGACTATTGTGGAACTATTGCTGGCAAATCATCCACAGGAATGCCTGACCTGTGTGCGCAGTGAGAACTGTGGCTTGCAGAGTTTGGCGCATGACCTGGGTGTGCGTGAGATCCCTTACGAAGGCGCTCGACGCGAACATCCTATTGACGCATCATCGGTGGCACTGGTACGTGATCCAGAGAAATGTATTCTCTGTGGCCGCTGTGTACGCGTTTGTGAGGAAATCCAAGGTGTATCTGCCATTGACTTCACGCGCCGCGGGTTTCAGACAGTCATCGAACCTGCTTTCGGCACTAGTCTCACCGACACCGCTTGCGTCAACTGCGGACAATGTATCCTTGTTTGTCCGACGGGTGCTCTACGCGAACAGAGCGAACTGAAAGAAGTCTGGGACGCTATCAATGACCCGGACAAGATAGTGCTGGTGCAGGTCGCCCCGGCAATCCGCGCCACCATTGGAGAAGAGTTCGGGATGCAACCCGGCACACTCGTCACCGGCAAGTTAGCTGCGGCGCTGCGCCGCATAGGCTTCGATAAGATATTCGACACAGACGTCGCTGCCGACCTCACCATCATGGAAGAGGGGAGCGAGTTAGTACAGCGCCTGACCACCGGGAATATGCCATTACCGATGATCACCTCCTGTTCGCCAGGCTGGGTGAAGTACATGGAGCACTTCTATCCGGAGTTGATCGATCATCTTTCCACTGCGAAATCGCCGCACATGATGCTCGGTACACTGCTGAAGACCTATTATGCTGAGAAGAACAATATTAATCCCGAGAAGATCGTCGTCGTATCTATCATGCCCTGTACCGCGAAGAAATACGAAGTACAACGCCCGGAGATGAATGATAGTGGTTTCCAGGATGTTGATTTCGTGCTCACCACTCGTGAGACCGCGCGTTTGATTAAACTGGCGGGGATCAAGTTTGAGAACCTGCCGGATGAGAAATTCGACGAAGCCTTCGGCACTGCTTCAGGTGCAGCAGTCATCTTTGGCGCTACTGGCGGTGTAATGGAAGCGGCACTCCGCACAGCACAGTTTATGCTAACACAGCCGGATGGTGTTGCTACGGAACAGGTAACGGGCGAGATGCTGAGTAAGGTAAACTTCAGTGCCGTACGCGGCCTGGTCGGAGTGAAGGAAGCGGAAGTAGACCTGAATGGCATTAAACTGAAAGTTGCCGTGGCGAATGGTTTGACTAATGCTCGCACACTGGTAGAACAGATCGTTGCCGGCACCAGCCCTTATCAGTTCATCGAAATCATGGGCTGCCCGGGCGGATGTATCGGCGGGGGTGGGGGGCCAATCCCCACAACGACCGAAATTCGCAAAAAGCGCATAGCGGCGATCTATACCGAAGACGAAAACCTGCCATTGCGCGCATCGCATGACAATCCGATTATCAAGGAACTATACGCGACCTACCTCGGCAAGCCGCTGGGTGAGAAGTCGCATCATTTGCTGCACACCAGCTATACCAAGCGCGGGCTTTAACGCGCGCGAGGGAGGAATTATATGCATACACCTGAACAAATATCTGGAACGCTCCTCCTGATCGATCGCGCCGAGCGCATCGCGCAGGAGACTAAAGCGCTAGAGGATGCTGGCTATATAGTCATCTCCGCCACTTCAATTGCCGAGGGTATAGAGATGGCACTAGCGCAGATGCCGAGTATGATCGTCTCGGAAGTCATGCTAGATAAGCCGGATGATGGTTTTGTCTTCGCTTATCGATTAAAAAAGAATGAAGCGACAGCGAATATCCCGTTGCTGCTGTTGAGTAGCGTCTTCCAGAAGACCGGTAAAGTATTTGATCTGAACAGTGCCGAATCACGCCAATGGATCAAAGCTGAAGCCTACCTGGATCGCCCGGTAACAATCGAGCGACTGGTGATGCGGCTGCAGGAGATGATGAGCCACCAGCATGATCATAAACCAGTGGTAGTTCGCTAATAGCTTCTGCGAATATGAAAGTAAGAATGAGACGACACTTCTTTAGTGTCGTCTTTTTTTGTCATGATAATATCCCTACAATTGATTAAAAATAGCGCTATACTCATAGGAAATGATTACGTAAATCCTTGGAGCAATTCTCATGATTCTCAACATTTTTGATTGTACTATAAATTCTACAATAGGACACTTGACAAGTACTGACTCAAGTACTATTCTATGAATAGAAATTCGGCGTGCAGCAAAAATATATGCTGTACGAAGTACGGGAGGATAGAGAAATGGGTAAAGTAATTGGCATCGACTTGGGTACAACTAATTCAGTCGTTGCAGTGATGGAAGGTGGCGAGCCCACAGTTATCACCAATACTGAGGGGAGTAGGCTGACGCCATCTGTGGTAGCCTTCACCAAGAATGGCGAGCGCCTAGTGGGGCAGCCGGCGAAACGCCAGGCTACCATCAACTCGGAGAACACGGTATTCTCCATCAAACGTTTCGTCGGGCGTCATTACGACGAAGTAACCACTGAGCGTGGGATGGTACCTTATAAGGTTATGTCAGGGGTTGGTGGGATAGCTTCGGTTGAAGTAATGGGTAAGAACTATACACCAGAAGAGATTTCCGCCATGATACTACAGAAGCTGAAAGCCGACGCCGAGACTTATTTGGGCGAGAAAGTTGACTCCGCAGTTATCACGGTGCCGGCATATTTCAATGACGCCCAACGCCATGCCACCAAGACCGCGGGCGAAATCGCCGGGTTGAACGTCCTGCGTATCATCAACGAGCCGACCGCTGCTTCACTGGCCTATGGGCTGGATAAGAAAGCCGATGAGAAGATCCTCATCTGGGACCTGGGCGGCGGTACCTTCGACGTCTCGGTGCTGGAAGTTGGCGATGGCGTATTTGAAGTGCGTTCAACCAATGGCGACACCCACCTGGGTGGCGATGACTGGGACGAGCGTATCGTGAACTGGCTGGCCGACGAATTCAAGAAGACGCAGGGGATTGACCTGCGCCAGGATCGCCAGGCATTGCAGCGCCTGCGCGAAGCATCGGAGAAGGCCAAGGTAGAGCTGTCCAGTATGGTGCAGACCACCATCAATCTGCCGTTCGTATCGGCAGACGCGAATGGGCCCAAGCATCTGGATATGGCGCTCACCCGTGCCAAATTCGAGGATCTCACCCGTGACCTGGTGGCACGCATGGAAGGGCCGTTCCATAAAGCCTTGAAGGATGCTGGTTTAACGGTAAATGATCTGGATGAGGTTATCATGGTTGGTGGCTCCACCCGTATGCCGATGACGGTAGAGTTAGCGCGTAAACTGGCGGGCAAAGAGCCACACCGTGGCGTGAATCCGGACGAAGTGGTGGCGGTGGGCGCGGCCATTCAGGGTTCCGTGCTGGCGGGCGAAACCACGGGCATTGTACTGCTCGATGTGACTCCGCTGACATTGGGCATCGAGACGGCAGGTGGCATCTTCACGCGGATGATTGATCGCAATACCACTATCCCGACGCGCAAATCCGAGACCTTCACCACCTATGCTGATTATCAGCCGGCGGTGACGATTAAGGTATTCCAAGGTGAGCGCGAGATGGCGAGCGAGAATAAGCAACTGGGTACCTTCGATCTGACGGGCATCCCGACGGCCCCACGCGGCGTGCCTAAAATCGAGGTAACCTTCGACATCGACGCCAACGGTATCGTCAACGTGAGCGCCAAAGACCAGGCGACGGGACGCCAGCAAAATATCACCATTACTGGCTCCAGCACGCTGGATAAAACAGAGGTTGACCGCATGGTGAGTGATGCTCAAGCGCACGCCGAAGAAGACAAGCGCATGAAGGAAGTGATTGAGACGCGAAACCATGCAGATTCGTTGGCGTATCAGGTAGAAAAACAGATAACTGACCTGGGCGATAAGATCACTGCTGAAGACAAAGCTACGTTGGAGCTGGGGGTGAAGGAATTGCGCGAAGCGTCAGCTGGAGAAGATATGGAGATAATCCGAGCCAGTATGGATAGCCTGCAGAAGAAAATGGGCGAAGTATCGCAGCGTGTCTACGAGGCTACTGGTGCACAACCAGGAGCTGAAGGTGAACAGCCAGGCGCCGAAACACCACCGCCGCCGGGTGGCGACGATGTGATCGACGCGGACTTCAAAGAGACGAAATAACAGGATAGAAGATGAGCGGCTCGCAAGAGCCGCTCATACTTCTCAAAAAAAAACCGATAGGTGAGTGAAATGGCAGCAAAAGATTATTATACGAAATTAGGGATTAGCAAAACAGCGACGGAAAAAGAGATAAAATCCGCCTATCGTAAGCTCGCGCGTAAACATCACCCGGATGTGAATCCAGGCGATAAATCTTCAGAAGAGAAATTTAAAGAGATAGCAGAAGCCTACGAAGTACTCTCCGACACGAAAAAGCGTAAAGATTATGATGAGTACAGCCATTTGGGGGGCGATACCTGGAAACATGCGAGCGATCCGGGATTCAATATGGGGCAGGGGAGTAGTGGTTCTTCGGGCGGCTGGCAACAGCAGAGTGGTAACTATAGCACAACTAATATGGGCGGTATGGGTGGCGGGATGGAGGACATTCTCGCGGATCTACTCGGTGGCGGACGCCGCCGTGGTGGAAGCCCCTTCGCCCGGCAACAGATGCAGGTGCGCGGTGAGGATTCCGAAGTAGAAGCGCCGATTACGCTGAAAGAAGCCTATCATGGTACGGAGCGGATACTAAATCTCACTACGCATGAAGTATGCCCAAGTTGCCATGGCACTTCGAATCAGCATTGCAATACCTGCGGTGGAATCGGCAATATTACGAATCCTAAATCATTGACGGTGACTATCCCACGTGGGGTGAAAGATGGCGCACGTATCCGCCTCTCTGGCAAGGGTAGCCCGGGAGAAAACGGTGGAGCGTCAGGTGATCTGTATCTCGTACCGCGCGTGCAGAAGGATCATAAATTTGAGCGTAAAGATAACGACCTATTTGTCGAAGTTGCGGTAAATTTTCCCACCGCGGCACTGGGCGGCGAGATCACTGTACCTACTATGGATGGCACAGTGACGATGACGGTACCTGGTGGCGCTTCCAGTGGGCAGTCACTTCGTTTGCGCGGTAAAGGTATGCCGCACTTGCGCGGGGAAGCATTCGGCGACCTATATGCGAAGTTGCGCGTTACCGTACCCAAAGATTTGTCACCACGTGAGATTGAGTTAATCAAAGAATTACGTGACATCCGTACCGCTGAAAAAGGAGTGTAAAATGGCAGATAGATATCAGCCATTATATTTAATCTCTGTAGTAGCGAAGTTGCTGGAAGTACATCCGCAGACGTTGCGTATGTATGAACGCCAAGGCTTCATCCGTCCCTCTCGTCGTGGCCATATCCGGTTGTATTGCGATGCTGATATCGAGCGATTACAACAGATTCAACGCTTTAAAGAAGAGCTAGGTGTGAATCTGGCGGGGATAGAGGTGATTTTGCACATGCTGGACCGTATGGATGAAATGCAAAAAGAGATTGACCAGATACGCGAACGAGCCAAACGCCGTCTGACGAAGTTGTCGGAGGATAGATAGTAATATGGAAAATGATGAAGAAGTAGTGGGCAAATTATACGTAATAGCAACTCCAATCGGCAATATGGAGGATATCACCCTGCGGGCACTGCGCATAATGGCAGAGATTCAGGTATTGGCGAGTGAAGATACCCGCCATACTCGGCAGTTATTCGTGCGGCATGGCATTGAGATGCCGCCGTTATATTTTCCCTATCACGAGAGAAATGAGGGTAGTGCGGCGATTCGCATCCTGAGCCTGCTGGCCGAAGGGAAGATGGTGGGGCTGACAAGTAATGCTGGTTATCCAGGGATCAGCGATCCAGGCTATGTGATCATCAGTAAGGCAATTGAAGCGGGATACCCAGTGGAGGTGATCCCCGGTGCGTCGACAGTCCCAATAGCGCTGTTAAAATCCGGATTATCAACATCATCATATACATTTAAGGGGTTCGCTCCCCGCAAACCGGGGAAACGCGGTACCTTCCTGGCGATGGAACGGGACTTGCCGCATACGATGATATTTTTTGAATCACCTCACCGTGTGGGCGTATTTTTGCAACAGGCACATGAAGTGTTGGGGAATCGACAGGCCGCGGTTTGTGTGGAATTAACCAAAATATTTGAACAGGTAACGCGCGGTTACCTTGGTGACCTGGCGGAGAAATTTGCTACCGCAAAGATAAAGGGAGAAGTAGCGGTGGTGATCGCCGGGAATAATCCCAAATTTGCTAAAGATGAAGATGAAGACGATGACACCTAACCCCCAACCCCTTCCCTGCAATGGAAGGGGGGCTGATCGAGTAATTACTATTGAAAAACGATCATTCTCCTCTCCCCGCGTAGGGAAGGGGGCCGGGGGGTTAGGTAAACTCGAAAGTGGAGGTGTAACATGCCCATGGAACCAAAATTTACCGAAAAAGCGCTGGAAGCGATGCAAATAACGCAAGCGATATTACAACGGTATCATCATACACAGATGGACGCTGATCATTTACTACTGGCGATGTTGGAACAGCCAGATGGCACTGTGTTGAAGATTATACAACAGATGGGGGTAGATCATATTGACCTGGCTACCGCCGTCAGTGATAAACTGGCCCAGCAACCCAAAGTGCAGGGTAGTGTAGCGATGCAGGTGTACCTCACCCCTGCCATGCAGCGGATTATGAACGAGCTCTGCTGGGCGGTGGCCGACCGTATGAAAGACGAATACGTCGCCACGGAACATCTGCTGCTGGCCATTATCGAAGAAGGTACCACCAATGCGGCGAAGATCTTGAAGCATTTCAATGTCACTCACGAAGCGGTAGAGCAGGCGCTCATTGCGGTGCGCGGCAATACACGCGTCACCGGGCGTGGCGCGGAGGGACAATACCAGGTGTTGCAGAAATACAGCCGCGACCTGACGCAGCTGGCCCGTGATGGTAAACTCGATCCGGTTATCGGACGTGACGAAGAGATCAATCGTGTCATTGAGATCCTCAGCCGCCGCACCAAGAACAACCCGGCGCTTATCGGTGAACCGGGGGTGGGCAAGACCGCTATTGTCGATGGATTGGCGCTGGCGATTATCGAGAATCGCGTACCGCAGACGCTGAAGAACAAGCGCGTTATCGCCCTAGACCTCTCCAGTATGGTGGCCGGCTCGAAATTCCGCGGCGAGTTTGAGGAGCGTATGCAGGCGGTAATGGAAGAGATTCGCAAATCCAAGGGCGAGATCGTCCTCTTTATCGATGAATTACATACGGTCGTCGGCGCCGGCGCGGCGGAGGGGGCTATCGACGCCAGCAACATGATGAAACCGGCGTTGGCACGCGGTGAGTTGCAGTGCATCGGTGCTACCACGCTGGACGAATACCGCAAGCATATCGAGAAAGACCCGGCGCTGGAACGGCGTTTCCAGCCGGTGATCGTCGAGGAACCGAATATCAGCGCCACCATCCAGATACTGCAGGGGCTGCAGGAGCGGTATGAGAAGCACCACGAGGTGACCTACACCCCGGAGGCGATAGCGGCCTGTGTCCGTCTGTCGGCGCGTTATATCAGTGAGCGTTTCCTGCCCGATAAGGCCATCGACCTGCTCGATGAAGCGGGGGCGCGCAAGCATATCCGCGCCATCTTCATCCCCAAGGATGTGCGTGAGCTGGAAAAGAAGATAATGGAATTGGAGAATCAGCGCGATGAAGCGGCGATGAAGCAGGAGTATCAGGAGGCGGCGCGCATTCAGCAGGAGGTAGCACGGTTGCGCGCGGAGGTGGAAGAGAAAGAGAAGAACCAGCCGGTGGTGGAACCGGTTGTGAATGAAGAAGATATCGCGCAATTAGTGGCGCGCAACACCGGCATCCCGGTCTCACGCATGTTCGAGGAGGAAGCCGCCCGCCTGCTGAATATGGAGGAAGAGCTGCACAAGCGGCTGGTAGACCAACAGCACGCCGTGCAGGTAGTCAGCGAGGCGATACGCCGCGCCCGTGCCGGACTGAAAGACCCGAAACGTCCGATCGGCAGTTTTATCTTCATGGGGCCAACTGGCGTGGGTAAAACCGAATTGGCACGCACGCTGTCAGATTATCTTTTTGAAGATGAGGATGCGCTCATTCGTGTGGATATGTCGGAATACATGGAGAAGCATTCTGTTTCGCGCCTTATCGGAGCGCCGCCGGGCTACGTCGGCTTCGATGAAGGTGGGCAACTGACCGAGCAGGTTCGGCGCCGACCATATCGTGTAATTCTTTTTGATGAGATCGAAAAGGCGCACCCAGATGTCTTTAATATCCTCTTGCAGATACTGGAGGATGGACGACTGACCGACAACATGGGGCGCACCGTTGATTTCCGTAATACCATCATCATAATGACCAGTAATGTTGGCAGCCGGCACGTGCTTGGTGAGAAGGGGCCGAAGATCGGCTTCAACGTCGGTGAGGATAAAGCAGTGACGGCAGAGAGTTATGAATCGATGCAGAAACGCTCCCAGGAGGAGTTACAGCATCTATTCCGCCCAGAGTTGCTCAACCGTATCGATGAGATAGTCGTATTTCTGCCACTTTCTCTGGTTGATATGGAGAAGATTGTCGATAATATGATCGAAAAAGTGCGCAAGAGTATGAAGGATCGTGGTATTTTTTTGACAATAACCGAGGCAGCACGAAAACGGCTGGCTCTGGATGGCTATGACCCTGCCTACGGCGCCCGTCCCCTTCGTAGGGTTATTCAGCGTCAAGTAGAGAATCAGCTATCTACCGGCATTCTCAATAGTTCCTTCATCGAAGGTATGACAGTGGTGATTGATGAGGTTGATGGGAAGATTGTGGCGCGGGGAGAGTAAACCAGGTAAAAAAAAGAGTAGTTCCCTGGACGAATTCCAGGGAACTACTCTCTCGTGTTTACACCTTTGCCTATTTACTTCCCAAACTTGAATAATCCCCACAGGTTGGGTTGCAGGCCGGCTTCGCTGGGCAGGTCGGCCATTATGTTGGTGTTTTTATTTGCCCAGTATATGCGGCTAGTGGCGAGGGTGCCGGTTTGGTCGCTCATCACTCGGCCGACATCGCCACGGGTCTCACCCAAAGCAGTTGGATCCAGGTGGATCGTAGCTAGAGGCACACTAGCCTCCAGAGTATATACGCCATTGCCGCGTTTTACGTTTATCTCCACGTCAGTTAGTATACCAGCTTTGTCGCACCAGATGGTGCGTGATGGTGAGCTGAAGGGGATGCGCTGACCGATGAAATTTGCAATTTTGAAGTCGTACAATACACTCACCGGTTTCCCATCGAACATACTGAAGCTCAGGCGAATATCGCCGTGGTCGGCCTGCAACCGGTTAGGATTCAATCCGAGTTGAGTCTGCAGCATAACATCCACGACGTCGCCAGATTTGAACAACTCCATGGGATTAACGCCTTTATTCTCAAATACTGCGCGATCGTCACGGCCAGTGAATGACACATACAATTTCTTTGAATCATAGGCCAGCGCGAAACCATCAATGCGCTCCGCAGGCCAATCGTTCATATTTCCATCAATTTTCACAGTTTCATCTACTACGCGTGGTATGGTGTATACTTTGGGTTCTGCAGTACGCATACTTGCTAATTGTTGTTGTTCCTGCGCAGCCACTATCTGTGCTGGGGTGACAACAACTTTATTACCAGACAAACGTTTAATTTTATCTAGTCCGCCCAATTCAACTACCGAACAATGATTCTTGCCACAGACGTAATAATAATGGTCTTTGCCATCATTACCGCGCACCTTCTGCAGGGTTCCGCCGAAATGTTCATCATACAGACTGGTCTCTGCCATTACTTCCGGCGTGGGCGGATTTGGATAATTCCATAACATTCCTACGCGCTGGTCACGGAATACGCGGTCAATGTACAGTCCGTCATCAGCGGTCATCAGGTAAGTACATCCGAGATTAGAATTAAACGACACCACTTCTCCCAGTGATTTATTCACCGGCACGATGCCCCATATCCGGGTTGGCGCCACGAGAACGCCGGGTTCATCGCCGCGGGCAGTGGTCAAATGTCCTTGATGCAACCCCGGCCATTCATTGCGATAACTCCAACGCACTTTGCCGTCCTGCGTTACACTGGTCATTGGGCCACCGAGTACCACTGCATTTCCCTTGGAGTCCGGCATAAGCGCTTCGCCATATCCTCCGGGTACAGTGGTGGTGGGTACTTCAAAAATCGGGTATCCCTGCGGAGATCGTTTTTTATTAGGGACGAAGTATACTATCCGACCATTACCAGCATTTGCCACCGTGGTGAAACTATTATTCATTCTCCAGTTCCACCCTGCTGAAGTACCGGTAAGGAGTTGTCCGTTAAACTCCAGTTTGCCGAATTTTAACTCCGCTGGCTGCACTTTGCCGTCGTCATTCATATCAGTCCAGGTATAGAAACGCTGGTCTGTTTTGTAATCGGGGATATATTTGGTCAGAAATGTCGTGTTATTCCATTCTTTGCTGCCTTTCCCAACGGTAGGTTCACCGAATGCTTGACGTAGTGCGATTACTGATCCAACTGCAGCTACCGGCATTACGTGGTCTCCCTTGTACTGCCACAGCACTAGATCAGGGTGTCCATGCGGCCACATGAAACTGGTAAACCATAACTTACCCTCGGAACGGAACGCATAACTCGGGTAATCTTCATCCAGGAACTGCGAGAATTTATTGCTATCCGGTCGATATAACAGATTCAATAGGGTAATTGATCCCGTTTTAGGATCACGTTTAAACTCCAACCCCTTATAAAATAAACGATTTTCATCTTTCGGATCAATACATCCGCCGCCACCATATTGTGTCGGGCCGTATACTGCCTTTACACACTTGCCGGTTTTAGCATCCCATAGGCTGACGCGCTTCACATAATCGGTGTGTTCCATTACCCAGATTCGTCCATCCGGGCCGACTTCTACACCGTATGGTTCTTCTAGATTATCGTTATCGAATGCGCCAATCTCACGCCTTCCTGGTTTTCCTAATGTAGCGATGATGTCTCCTGCAGGTGAATACCCTATCACCTGGTGCATCGGTGCCCCTTCACCGACATAAATATTCAATTGGTCATCCACACCAAGCCCCATCGGATTAGTCAGTTTGCCGGTAATAAGCTGATTCACTTCATAACTGTTAATATCGATTGTGACAATATCTTTACCACTGGTGGTTACGATCTTATCCGCACCGTATTTGCGCAACCTACCTGGCGTGGGCAGGGTGATTTCTTTCAACAATATCGGCTTCTGATCTTCGAACTGCTGATAAGCGATATTCCAGCCAAAGCCACGCCATGGCCCGCCCAACCCTTTACTGATGTCAAATACCTGCACGGTATTTGAGGTGGAAAAGCTTACAAATGCGCGGTTACCGAACACTTGAAACCCAGTTATTCCGGTTTTGGCAGTTGGGTCAGCGCCAGTAGTTCCTTTTTTGGGGATATCGCGTTGGAATATCTTTCGGTTCCTATAATTTTCCGTATTTAGTTGCAGGATTACTTGAGTATCGCCAATCCATCCACCTTCGCAAAACCCGTAATAATTGTCGCCATCAGCACATATTTCATGCGGGATAGCGACCCAAAGGCGATTAATCCCCCACAACTTATTCGCGTCTTTATCAGTTTTAACAATAGAATCTCCTGCCTCCGCGAATGCTCCCAGCCACATGCTATCACCGCTACGGGCTATGGTACGCGGCGGTTCATGATCGGCCAGCCACCCACCCTTGCTGTCAGGAGTTTGCCAGGCAACACTCGCCAGCGGATACGGGTAATAGGAATATTTATAATCTACCGTAATTCCCGGTACGTATAAACCGTGCCAGTTGTAGTTACCGGCATTCAGTACCGGCTTTCCTGTTACATCCTTCAGATCCCAATAGGCGATGTTTTTCCCGGCGGGGTATTCGACACCGGCTACCGGGTTGGCAATAACGGTGCCCTTCTCATCGCGTATCTGGATTGTTACCTTGCCTTTATTTGGGATTGTGAACTCAATAGGAACAAGCCCATCTTTTGCGCTGGTAGTTGGAGCCGGGTTCTTCTCCAGGTCGCTGAATACTACTATCTCCCCTAAGCTGGCTTGGGGGATGTCGCCAGTTACACGTATTCGCACGGCACTGGCGGTAATATTGCGCTCGAAATCCATATATTGGACTGAACGGAATTTGCCTGCAATAGACCACTTTTGTGGTACCACAGTCCAGCCGGCTGTACCGGTGGCAAATCGCGGGTCACCCGCGCCGCTGTAGACTTCAACAGTATTCGTTCCCAATCCCTTTTCGTTACTACCGCGCATAATTGCCAGTCCGCGTAGACTCTGTGGCTGGTTCCAAGACAACATAAACCATTCTGGATTGTCTGAGGAGATAGTTGTGCCACGGGGAGCAGTAAAATAATTCTGTCGGGAATCAATAAAGCCATCTACCAGCGTCTCGGGTTTGTTCAGCCAGGGTATTGGCTGAAACCCGGAGCTTAATTTATCAGCAGAGCTAACCACAATTGTCGCCTGTGGGGCGATATTAACTGCACGGAAATTCAGAATTGTGGCGAATGGTATGGAAGCGGTATACGAAGCCTTGCCAGTGGTATTACGGTTTAAATTGCCTGGTACCGAAAAACGTACAGCAGACGCTGGTAAACCTGCAGGCAGTGCAATTGTTCTTAAATGTAAATCGCCATCAATACCTTTAGGTAATGAAGTCCATTTCCCGCCTGCCTCATAGCTAACCTCACCCGGGTCATAACTGAATATGCTGGTTCCATCTATTGGTGCGGTAAAACGTAGCGTAAACTCGCCAGTTTGGTTTACCATGGTTGCCGAAGTTACCCAGTTGATAATTTCTATACCGCCTGTAGCTGCAGGAGGGAGGAGAACCTTCCCCGGCATTGCCAGCGATTCAGTTGTGGAGACCTTATCAATATTCACAAGCGGTGACGCTGAGACAGTATAGGCAGTTGCAAGCACGTAGCAAAATACCAGGATTCTTTTTAACATAATCGCACTCCTAGAAGTTTTTCGAGTAGCTCCGCATTAATGTTTGTCTACATCGCTCATAGTAGATATCAACCCATCTATTTGTCAATAGTGCATTCGACTATTTTCAAACTTTGTCAGCTATTATGATTACTCACCATCTCACGGGCGGCAATGCGGATAGCATCAAGCTTATATCCGCGGTTGCGCCTGGTGACGCCGACGAGGTCCTGTACGTGGGCATGGCCCTGCTGAATGAAACGCTCCATTTGGGTAAGGCAACTTAGCGTGCCATTGCCACTACCACCGGCGGCGGCAATGGCGATTATTGGTTTGTTTTTGAGAATAGCATTGTCGCCGCGGGGTGCCTGGCAGCGTCGGATACGGTCGCAGGCGGTTTTCATGGACTCGGAAAGTTCGCCATAGTAGACCGGGGTAATCAACACCACCCCGTCAGCGATTGAGAGCATCCGTTGTAACTCGGCAAAATCATCGCCAATGATGCAGGTATTATCAGTGCGGCACTGCCCCCATCCGTTGCCGCATTGGCGACAGCGCTCCAGCGACATTTTACACAGGTCAATATGCTCGGCATGTTGACCTGCTTCATGGATTCCCGTGGTGACAGCTTCCACGCAGGAAGCTGTCAGGCCATTCTGGTTTGGACTAGAGCTAATGACAATAAACATAGAAATAATCTCCTTATAGGTTATAATACAACTATTGTCTGATTCTACTCTATCATTGTCTATTCCTGCAACATGTTATTAAAAAAACCTGCCGATGAAAGAATTCATCGGCAGGTCTATTGATTCCCATAGTCTCCTCTTTGGTTAAGGCAGGCAGGTCTCTCCCTGTAGATATCGGTCACATTCACGGGCGGCCTCGCGTCCTTCATGGATGGCCCATACTACCAGGCTTTGCCCACGGCGCATGTCACCCGCGGCGAAGACGCCGGGCACGTTGGTGGCGTAGACACCTTCTGCTGCTTTGGCGTTGGAGCGAGGGTCACGCTCGATGTCCAAACCGTCCAGCGCTGCATCTTCTGGCCCGGTGAAGCCCATCGCCAGCAATACCAGTTGCGCGGGCCATACTTGCTCGCTGCCGGGGATCTCAGATGTCACCAGACGGCCATTTTTCAGTGCCCACTCCACACGCATGGTGTGGACTTCTTTCAGGTTGCCGTTCTCATCACCTACAAAACGTTTGGTGCAGATCAGATACTCGCGTGGGTCGCTACCATAACGATATATCGCTTCCTCCTGCCCGTAATCCACCTTGAGGACGCGCGGCCATTCCGGCCAGGGGTTGTTCTCCTGGCGCTCGTTAGGCGGCTCCGGCATAATCTCGAATTGCACTACGCTGCGGCAACCGTGCCGGATGGACGTACCCACGCAGTCAGTGCCGGTATCACCGCCGCCGATGACGATAACGTCTTTGTCGAAGGCAGAGATATTTTTTCCATCGGTGAGATTGGAATCCAGCAGGCTGCGTGTGTTGGCGGTGAGGAACTCCATCGCCATGTGGATTCCGTTGAGTTCGCGCCCTTCGATGCACAGGTCGCGCCCCTTGGTAGCGCCACCGCAAAGGATGATGGCGTTAAACTCCGCCTGCAATTGCGCAACCGGATAATTCACACCGATCTCGGCATTGGTGACAAATGTGATGCCTTCTTCCTTCATCAGGTCGCCCCGGCGTTGCACGATGGTTTTGTCCAGTTTCATGTTGGGGATGCCGTACATCAGCAGGCCGCCGATGCGGTCGGCACGCTCAAATACTGTTACGGTATGCCCCGCCTGATTCAGCTGTGCGGCGGCGGCCAGGCCAGTGGGGCCAGAACCCACGACGGCTACTTTTTTGCCGGTGCGGATCGCTGGTACGCGCGGGGTCACCCAGCCTTCGTCAAAGGCGCGGTCGATGATGGCGCACTCGTTCACTTTGATGGTTACCGGGGGGGTATTAATACCACAGACGCAGGAACCTTCGCAGGGAGCGGGGCAGACGCGGCCGGTGAACTCCGGGAAGTTGTTCGTCTTGTGCAAGCGCTGAATCGCCTCACGCCACAGCCCACGGAAGAGCAGATCATTCCATTCCGGGATGAGGTTATTTACCGGGCAACCGCTGGCCATGCCACTCAAGATAATGCCGGAATGGCAGAAGGGGATACCGCAGTCCATGCAGCGCGCGCCCTGTGTCCGCTGTTCCTCTTCGGTAAGGTGCAGGTGGAACTCACACCAGTCGGCGATGCGTTCTTCTGGACAACGGTCTGCTGGTACCGTACGTTCATATTCTAAAAAGCCGGTAGGCTTACCCATTTCTCTTCCTCCGCGCCTGTTAAGACGCGCTGACTTTCACTGTAATTGTTTAGTTGCCGCCCACGCGGGACAGGTCGCGCTTGTTCTCTTCAAAGGCCGCCATGGTTGCTTCATCACCGCTCAATCCAGATTTGAGGACACGTTTCATCGCCCCCAATACCCGTTTGTAGTCTTTGGGGATGACCTTGATGAAATTCGGTAATGATTCATCCCAATTGGCGAGGATATTCTTCGCCACGGTACTTCCTGTACATTCTGCATGGGTTGCGATCATCAGCTGCAACTCTGCGATATCTTCCTCACTCAGGGGATCGAGGTCAACCATCTGCTTGTTACACAGGTTTTCAAAATCATAGTTTACATCCAGGATATATGCGATGCCACCGGACATGCCAGCGGCAAAGTTGCGCCCAGTTGGGCCCAATATTACCGCACGACCGCCGGTCATATATTCACAACCGTGGTCACCGATGCCTTCTACTACTGCACGCACGCCGGAGTTGCGTACGCAGAAGCGTTCGCCCGCCAGCCCACGGATATAGGCTTCTCCGGAGGTGGCGCCATAGAAGGCTACATTGCCAATGAGGATGTTCTCTTCTGGTACGAAGGTGGCGTCTTTGGGCGGGTAGATGATAATTTTACCGCCTGAAAGCCCTTTGCCCAGATAGTCGTTTACATCACCTTCCAAAGTCAGCGTGATGCCATTAGGAACGAAAGCCCCAAAGCTCTGCCCGGCGCAACCGGTGAATTTCAGATTAATCGTATCTTCCGGCAAGCCTGCTTCGCCATATTTGCGCGTAACTTCGCTTCCGAGAATTGTACCCACCACGCGGTTGACGTTGCGGATATTGACGCAGGCGGTCACTTTCTCGCCATTTTCTAACGCTGGTGCGCAGATATCTAGTAGGCTGGTGTTGTCTAGTGCCTGCTCCAGGTTGTGATTTTGCTTCTCCGTACAATAGTGACCTACTTCCGGCCCGACTTCAGGTTGAAATAGAATTGCAGAAACATCAACGCCTTTAGCCTTCCAGTGGTCAATGCCTTCTCGCAGGCTGAGTTTGTTGGTCTGTCCGATCATCTCATTGATAGAACGGAAACCGAGTTTTGCCATCAGCTCGCGCATCTCTTGCGCAACGAAGTGCATGTAGTTGACTAGATGTGCCGGGTTGCCGCGGAAGCAACTACGTAATTGTGGGTTCTGTGTCGCTACTCCCACTGGACAGGTGTCCAGGTTGCAGACGCGCATCATGACACAGCCGAGTATAATCAGTGGCGCAGTCGCGAACCCATATTCTTCGGCTCCCAGCAGTGCTGCTATGACTACGTCTCGACCGGTGAGCAGCTTGCCATCGGTTTCTAATACCACGCGGCTACGCAGGTTGTTGAGGAGTAATGTCTGGTGCGTTTCGGCCAGGCCCAGCTCCCAGGGCAACCCTACATAGCGTACACTGGAGTACGGGGAAGCTCCCGTGCCGCCGTCATGCCCACTGATGAGGATGACATCGGCATGTGCTTTGGCTACACCGGCCGCGATGGTGCCGACGCCTACTTCGGCCACCAATTTGACGTTAATACGCGCTTGTTGATTGGCGTTCTTCAGGTCGTGGATCAACTCCGCCAGATCCTCAATTGAGTAAATATCATGGTGTGGGGGAGGGGATATCAAGCCCACGCCCGGGGTAGAGTGGCGTACCTTCGCTATCCACGGGTAGACTTTTGAACCAGGAAGCTGGCCGCCTTCGCCGGGTTTGGCACCCTGTGCCATCTTGATCTGTATCTCTTCGGCATGCACCAGATAGTTACTGGTGACGCCAAAACGCCCGGAGGCTACCTGCTTGATGGCAGAACAGCGCGAGTCGCCGTTGGCATCGGGAGTAAAGCGGGCGATATCCTCGCCACCTTCGCCGGTGTTGCTCTTGCCGCCCACGCGATTCATGGCGATAGCCAGTGCCTCGTGCGCTTCCTGGCTAATGGAGCCGTAGGACATGGCACCGGTATTAAAGCGCTTGCAGATGGCTTCAACCGACTCAACTTCTTCAATGGGTACTGGGTTAGCGGAGAAGTTGAACTCCAACAGGCTGCGTAATGTTGAGAGCTTGCCTTGTCCGCTGTTGACGATCTCGGAGTATTCCTTAAAGCGGGCATAATCGTTTGTACTGCAGGAGGTCTGCAGTTTGGCTACCATCTCTGGATTGAAGAGGTGGTATTCGCCGTCCTTTCGCCATTGGTAATAACCACCGCTATCAAGTGTGTCAGTGTCTGCCTGACGTGGGTTGAAAGCGCGCTGATGGCGTATAATTGCTTCACGGGCAATCTCTTCCATACCGATGCCTTCAATGCGAGAGGCAGTGCCAGCGAAGTAGGCACAGATAACTTCCTGCTTGATGCCGACAGCTTCAAAAATTTGTGCGCCGCGATAGCTCTGGATAGTACTGATGCCCATCTTTGACTGCGTTTTTACGATGCCTTTGACGCCCGCCTTGATGTACTTTGCCACCGCTTCCTCGTGAGTTGTTTTGATGAGTAAACCAGTTTTGATCAGGTCATCTATAGACTCAAAAGCCAGGTAAGGATTGATAGCGCATGCACCGTATCCGACCAACAGTGAGAAATGCTGCACTTCACGTGGTTCGCCACTCTCCAATACCAAACCAACTCGTGTACGCGTCTCTTCACGGATGAGGTGATGGTGTACTGCCGCCATTGCCAGCAACGCGGGAATGGCGCAGTGGGTAGCGTCTACTCCACGGTCAGAGAGGATGATAATATTTGTTCCGGACTCAATTTGCCGGCTAGCTTCAGCGCACAACTCGGCAAGAGCCTTTTCCATCCCCGCTCCTCCCGTGGTGGGATCGAAGAGTATTGGTAAGGTTGCCGCTTTGAAACCGGGCATATCGATATGGCGTAGGCGTAGCAATTCATCATTGGTGAGGATCGGATACTTCAGTTTGATCTGCTTACAGCTCTCCGCTTGGGGATCGAGTAAATTCCGCTCTGGCCCTAGTGTAGTAGCTGTAGAGGTGACGATTTCTTCGCGGATGGCGTCAACCGGTGGGTTAGTCACCTGCGCAAAGAGTTGCTTGAAGTAAGTGTAAAGCAGTTGCGGCTTGTCGCTCAGCACAGCCAATGGAGCGTCATTGCCCATCGCGCCGACCGGATCCACACCGTCGCGTGCCATTGGGGCAACCATGAAGCGCAAGTCCTCATAGGTATAGCCGAAAGCCTGCTGACGCTTAAGCACAGTGGTGTGATGTGGTTTTACCACATGGGTGGTAGCGGGCACTTTTTCCAGCGGTACTAAATGCTCATCGAGCCACGCGCGATATGGGTGTTCGGCGGCGGCGGAGTTCTTGATCTCTTCGTCGCCGATGATACGACCAGCTGCCGTGTCGATGAGGAACATACGGCCTGGCTGCAGGCGGCCTTTGTAGGCGATCTGGTCGGCGGGGATATCCAGTACACCTACTTCCGATGCCATTACCACCAGATCGTCTTTTGTTACGTAATAACGGGAAGGGCGTAAGCCGTTACGGTCGAGTACCGCTCCTACGGTGACACCATCAGTGAAGGCCATAGAGGCGGGGCCGTCCCATGGTTCCATCAGACAACTGTGGAACTCATAGAAGGCTTTCTTCTCGGCACTCATGCTCTCATGGTTCGCCCATGGTTCTGGTACCATCATCATCGCCGCCAGCGAAAGCGGTCGCCCGGCCAGCGCGAGGAACTCCAGGCAGTTATCGAACATCGAGGAGTCAGAGCCTTCCTCGTCAACGATGGGGAATAATTTCTGCATATCCTCGCCAAAGAGCGGGGATTCCAGTAATGATTCGCGGGCGTGCATCCAGTTGACGTTGCCACGAAGTGTGTTAATTTCGCCGTTATGGATAACGTAGCGGTTAGGATGCGCACGCTCCCAACTGGGGAAGGTGTTTGTGCTAAAGCGGGAATGTACCAGCGCCAGTGCCGTGTCCATACGCTCATCACTTAACTCTGGGTAGAACTCTTCCACTTGTTCGGGGGTGAGCATGCCCTTATAGACGATGGTGCGCGCGGAAAGACTGGGGAAATAGAAGTATTCGCCGCCCGGCACCCGCGCGTGGCGGATGGTGTTCTCGGCGCGTTTGCGGATGATATAAAGTTTGCGCTCGAAGGCCTCAACGCTGGTGATATCAGCGGAGCGGGCGATGAAGATTTGCCGTACACAGGGTTCAGTGCAGATAGCGGTGTTACCTAAGGTGCTGTTGTCCGTCGGTACCGTGCGCCAGCCAAGTACTAATTGCCCTTCCTCGCGGATAATCTCCTCTAGCATCGCTTCATTTTCGGCACGAAGTGATTCGTCAGGAGTGATGTAAAGCATCCCCACACCGTAGGCACCGGCCTCGGGTAGCGTGAATGGAAGTACCTCACGGAAGAAAATGTCGGGAATCTGGAAGAGCACCCCTGCGCCGTCGCCGGTATTCGGCTCCGCACCTCGCGCTCCACGGTGATCAAGGTTGATCAGCACCGTCAGCGCTTGTTTCAGGATGCTATGGGATTTTTTGCCTTTGATATTAACGACAAAACCGACGCCACAGGCGTCGTGTTCCAACTTCGGATTATAAAGCCCCTGTTGCGGGGGCATTCCCACGGGAGTCATGTGTAATATGCTCACTTTCGAGTTATCATTTATTTCGTTTTACGCACTGATGCATCAGCAGACACGATTTTACACTAACAACGGGAACATTGGGACGTAAAATGCCTTGCGGCGAGGAAACGAACCTGCACGTTGCCAACCCAAAATCACACGCGGCTAACACCGGGCGCTTCCCATAATAATAACAAATTTTTAACGAGATTGCTACTAGGTTATGAATGAGATGAAATAGTGGAGGGTGAGCTGATATTAATACGTTAGCTATTCCTCCCCATCTGCAATTCCTGCTATAATTGCTACCATGCCAATTACCAAATTAATCTGGCAGGTGGCAAAGCCCTCGAATTGATTATAAAGGAGTTCACGATGAGTAAGCAATACTTCATGCCAGAAGAGTGGGCGGTGACAGAAGATCACTTTCAGCCCCATCTTAACCGGTTTATGGAGACAATTTTCTTTACCGGTAATGGTTATATCGGTCTGCGCGGCGTTCCGGAAGAAGGGGCGCCAGCAGCGTTGTCAACGCCATATAACTATCTGGCGCCGATCTATGACCTGATCGAGGCCACATCTAATGTCCATGTACGAAATGTTACCCACTGCTCAACGAATGTTGCCTGCGCCAACTGGTATGGTATGGCTATTGAGCTTGCTGGCGAAGTATTTGACCTATATACCGGCAAAGTACTCTCCTATCGCCGTACACTGGACATGCATACAGCTACTGTGACGCGTGAATTGGTCTGGGAAGATACACTGGGCCACCAGACGGCACTATCCTTCACACGCTTTGTCAGCATGCATGATCGGCATTATGCCGGGTTGGCGGTAGATATCCGCCCGTTGAATTGGGCAGGCACAGTTGCTGTGGCGACTACTATTGATGCTACTGATGTAAATGAGCAACAGATCACTGCGACTGAAGAGTTGCCCGATGGTGGTTTACTTTGTACTCGCACATACGTTACCGGCTTTGATACCGCCACGGCTATGCGCGCCCGCCTGGTGGGAGCGGAGGCTGGGGTGACGACTGCATCAGCGGAAAAACTGGTTACAACACATTTTTCGGCTACAGCAGAGCAGGGGCAACAACTACGCGTCGAGAAGATCGTTGCCGTATGCACATCGCGTGACAATGATGAAGCACCAGCACGGGAACGCGCACTTGCTATGGTGAACACCGGCTTTGCTACCGGTTTTGCCGCGCTGCACAAAAGTCATGCAGCAGCAGTGGCGCAGATATGGCAAGATGGCGATGTTGCCATTACCGGTAATCCTACCGCACAACAGGGAATTCGTTTTTGTATCCTGAATATGCATCAGAGCTACGCCGGTACTGATCCACATGTAAACATGGCGGCGAAAGGCCTGACTGGCCCCGGCTATGGCGGTCTCTATTGGTGGGATTCAGAGATATACATGATGCCGTTTTTCCTCTTCACTGCCCCCGAGAAAGCGCGGCAGCTGGTGTTGTATCGCTTCCTGACATTGGAAGGCGCTCGTAATAAGGCGCGTTTCCTTGGCTTCGAAGGTGCCATGTTCCCCTGGGTTACTATCGACGGCGAGGAGCGCTCGGGCGACTGGGAATATGGCCTGCTGGAGCAGCATGTCACCGCAGGTGTGGCACAGGCGGTACAGATGTATGTTGAGGTGAGCGGTGACGAAGAGTTTATGTGGAAATACGGCGTCGAATTGCTGATCGAGACGAGTCGTTTCTGGGCGAGTCGTGTAACTTACAGCGAGCGCAAAGGGAAATATGTCATCAACTTCATCACCGGGCCGGATGAGTATTCTGTCGCGGTGGACAATAATTGCTATACCAATTATATGGCCCGGATGAACATGGAATATGCCATTGAAGCAGTGCGGCGTATGCAGGAAGAATGCCCGGCAGAGTGGGCGGCGCTGGCGGAGAAGTTGCAGCTACGCCCCGAGGAACTGGTACGCTGGGACAAGGTTGCCGCTGACATGTATATTCCGTATGACGAGGCGCTGGGAGTACTGGAGCAGGATGACAACTTCCTGGACAGAGATCCGGTAGTCTGGCGCGACGTGCCGCCCGAACAGAAGCCCACTTCCAAATGGAATTGGGATCGTTTGATGCGTTCGCAGGCCATCAAGCAAGCGGATGTGTTGTTGCTGCAGTTCATCAAGCATGAGATGTTCGACATAGAGAGCAAACGGCGTAACTACCTCTATTATGAGCCTAAGACTACTCATGAATCTTCACTCAGCCCGTGCATACACGCGATAATCGCTGCGGAAATTGGGCTGGAGCAGGACGCCTTCAACTATTACTTGCGCTCCTCCCGCCTTGATCTGGATGATGTAAACGGCAATACGGATGAGGGATTGCACACCGCCAATACGGCGGGTAGCTGGCTCTGCATCGTCAGTGGCTTCGTAGGGATGCGCCAGACACGTGGTCGGTTAAGCTTCACCCCGCACTTACCGGCAGAGTGGCAAAAGTTGGCCTTCTCCATGACCTTCCTGGGCCGCCGCCTGAATATCGCCATGACAGCAGAAAAGCTAAGCATCACCCTGCTCTCCGGTGCCCCCATGACAGTCACCGTCTCCGGTGACCCCGTCGCACTGCAACTAGGCGAAACGAGTGACATCTTGACCGTTAGTTCAGCAGGCAAGTAGGGCCAATACTCGATAGCAGTGAGAAATAATGCAGCCCGGTAGCGTTTAACGTTACCGGGCTGCATTGTATGGGAGATCATCTTCAAGTTGCTATTGTCCGGCTACTTCACTTGCGATATGTACCTGATCACCGGGCTGGAGGGTGAGGCGCTGGCCGCTGACGACTGCGGGCAGGGGCTGGGCCGTGGCGGCGTTGGTTACGGTGACGCCCTGGTGCGTGATATCAACGGTGAAATGCGCGCCATGCCATTGGAGCGAGAAGCGCAGGCGTTGCCAATCGGCAGGCAGGTTTGGTGCAATGAGGAAGTGATCGCCTTGCGGACGGGAACCGCCGTATCCGCGTACCAGCGACACCCAGTTCATGCCGTTGGCGGCCATGTGTGCGCCTTTTCCAGTGTTGCCCAGTTCATCGCTTAAGTCCATGCTCAATGATTGGCGGATATATTTGTCGGCGGTAGCGGCCAGGCCTAATTCGCTGGCGAGCAACCCGTGTACTGCATGGCTCAAGGAAGATAAATGGATAGTACGTGGTTCATAATAGGCGAGGTTGGCGTTCTTTACGGCATCATCCCATTGATCAGGTAGTAGGTAAAGCATCATGATGACGTCGGCTTGCTTCACTGTCTGCGTATTGAAGATATCGGTGATCTCTTCTTCGTTCCCGATTTCGTCGCGCAGGGCAAAGAAGCCCGCGCATTGCTCGAACAAGCCATCGGGTTGCTGCATCGTTTTGATGCGTGCCGGGTAGGTGCTAATAGCGGTTAGCTCTGCTAGGGTAATGCCAGTGCGTGCAGTGATATCCGCCAGCTTGGCGGGGGCGTGCTCCTGCAGGTAGGCGATGGCCCGGTTAGCCGCGTGCAGATTATAGATGGCCAGATTATTAACGTAGGCGCTGTCGGTGCTGACGATGTGGAATTCGTCCGGCCCCCCGGCGTCCGGGATGGACACCATGTCGCCATCAACCACCGCTTTGCTCACCCAGAAACGTGCCGTCTCCATGAATACCTCGGCGGCGCAGTTGATATAGAACTCCATATCGCCGGTGATATCGACGTACTGCTGCAGGGCATACGCCACATCGGCGGAGATATGCACCTGATGCGTGATGAGCTTGAGGAAGCGCTCGCACTCTTCATCACCGCTGATGCCGGTTTCCCAGGGGAATTCTGCGCCCATATGCTTATAGTGTGCCGCTTTGCGGCGGGCGCCGTCTAGTGTCAGATAGCGAAACATCGCCAAGTTGCGGGCAATAGTAGGCTGGGTGAAGTTGAAGAACGGCGTCATATGGATATCGGTGTCCCAGAAGACCATACCGCGATAGCCGATACCGCTCAACGATTTTGCGGCGATGGAGACGCCGGGATCATCATGCGACCCGGCGATAAGCAAGTGGTAGATGCTGAAGCGAGCGCCCAGCTGATCTTTCAGATTACCATCGATTTGAACATCAGAATCCAACCAGTATTGCTGCCATTGGGCGGTGGAGGCTATGCGTGCCTGCCCGAAGGGTAGTGTGGACATCGTCTCCGAAATAGCCTGCTGCACCCTCGCCAGCGGATCTGCGTGGCGTCTGCCCGTCGCTACTATGGCGGTTCGCTCTACGTATAGCAGTTGACCTTGCTCCACTTGCACTTCGGTGCAGATAGTAATGCAGTGATCTTCCTGTTGCATTTGATATTTGGCGGTAGGACGATCCAGCACCTGGGTGCCGGAGGCAAACGCCGCCGTCATCCCGGCGTGCCGACCTTTAATTGCCATAGTGACTGCCTGTTCACCGATTGAATCCATAGTTAGAATATCAAATGCGGCACTATGGTTATCATTAGGCGTCGCTGGCTCGGACAGGATATACCGGGCATCAATGCCACCCTGAATAGCAAGGGTACCGGAGCAATTGAGCGGTTCTATCTCATACTGCGCGAAGACTCGTTCCGTCTGGCGCATATCTGCAAAACGCCGTTGGGTGAAGCGCAGTTCGTTGCCAGTAGGCGACACCCAGTGTACCGCAGTGGTGAACATGCCGCTGCGCATATCGAGACTCCGAGTGAATTTCTCTATTTTTCCGGTGGTGAAATCAATCGCTTCACCGTTGAGCGCCCAGGTCGTATGGAGGAAGCTCGGACAGTCGATCAGGCAGACCTCTTCTCGCGGTTCGACCGCCAGTTCCGGATAACTCCAATATTTCATAAAGGGCGACCACTTCTCGGTATCAATCCCTGGCCGCAAAGTGATGTCGAAGAGGCCCGCGATAAAGATACCTGGCCGCGAGCTAACGGGCAATTCCGCCAGCGTACCGCGTAGGCCAATTTCGCCATTGCCAATGCAGAAGACGGTCTGCAGTGACTCTTCCCTTTTTTCGTCATATGCACCATCGCGCACGATCGTCCAGGTATCGCTCCGCCAATCGGCTTGTAACTCCTGCAGGCGCGCAACAGTTAGTTCTTCCAGGCTATTCACAAAAAGGTGGCAGTGTTGTAGCGAGTCGTATGAACCCATGCCAACGGTGACGAAACCGCCATCTAATGCCGCATTGATGCCCGCCGCCGCATCTTCCACGACGATACACTCTGCCGGGGTGGCCCCGACCATCTGCGCTCCGCAGAGGAAGACATCTGGATGTGGCTTGCCATGTGTATAGACGAAACCATCAGCCACAGCATCGAAAAAGTCGGCTATGCCCAAGCTTTCCAGCACCGGGCGCGCGTTTTTGCTGGCGGAACCGAGCACAATGGCAATGCCCGCGTTGTGCAAATTATTGAAGAGGTCAAGGACGCCCGGGTACAGGTCATCCGCACATATACCTTTGATAGCATCCAGGTAGCACGCATTTTTGCGTTCACCCAATGCAAGAAGCTCTTCATCGTTGAATTTCGAGACGTTCTCTCCCAGAGCAATTTTTAATGACGCTAGCCGGGATATCCCGCGTACTTGCTCTTCCAGGTCGATAGGCGGTTCATATCCCTGGCTCCGTACCAGGTCGGCCCACGCCTGTGCATGGAATTTTGAGGTGCTGACCAGTACGCCATCCAAGTCAAAGATGACGGCTTTTAATGGTGAAAAGGCAGGCATTATTGTGTCCCCCATAGTGTGATGAACTGTTGTGAAAAACGCAGCACGATTGAGCTAGTCATTTCGTGTTGCAATATGACAGGAGTTCTCTCCTCATATAATTATAGCACTTGGTGGTGATTCAGGCTATGGATGGCAGGGTGGTGCAAATAGCACCCCCTGTCCTTTTCGCATTGACTAAAAAAACGCCGTTCAGCATTAACGTTAAATGCTGAACGGCGTTCTCATTTCGATTGTCGAACGTGCTATTTCGCGGCGACTTTTACCATCTCGGCGAAGTCGGGTTTGAGAGCAGCGCCGCCGACTAGGGCTCCGTCAATTTCTGACATGCCCATGATTTCGGCTATGTTGCCGGATGTGGCGCTTCCGCCGTATTGGATGCGGACGGCATCGGCTGCTTCGCCGCAGGCCAGGCGAACCGTTTGGCGAATGATGCCGATTACGCGGTTGCCTTCAGAGGGGTCGCATACTTTGCCGGTGCCGATAGCCCATACTGGCTCATAGGCAATAATCATGCCAGCGATCTGTTCGGCGGTGAGGCCGTCGAGGCCGGCGGTGATCTGGCCGGAGACTACTTCATCGGTAATGCCAGCTTCACGTTCGGTCAGGGTCTCACCACAGCACATTATGGGGATCAGGCCGTTGGCGAAAGCAGCTTTGACCTTGGTGTTTACCACCACGTCATTGTCACCGAAGGCCTGCAACAATTCCGGCTTCCAATCTGCCGGTACCGCGCCGAAGCGCCCGCGACGCTCGGAATGGCCGATGATGACGTAGGTGCAACCCATGTCAACAAGCATTGCACCGGATATCTGCCCAGTGAAGGCACCTTTGGCTTCCCAGAAGATATCCTGGGCACCCAGGGCGATGCCGCTCCCCTGTAGTGCTTCGCCGACTGATTTGAGCAGTACATATGGTGCACAAACGCAAGCGCAAGTGGATTCATCGGCGTTGAGCGCGGCCTTCAGCTCATTCACCAGTTTGACGCCATCAGCGGTCGTCATGTTCATTTTCCAGTTCCCAGCTATTAGGGGTTTTCGCATATTATTCATACCTCGCAGTAAATTTCCAGAAGATTTTTGGGTGTTAAGCGTTACCCTGACGCAGAAAATCGCCCCGCGTCTGAATGACACGGGGCGTCCAGCTGTTTAGTCTGCCACTACGAAGGGCAGTAAGGCCATATTACGCGCACGTTTTACCGCGGCCGCCACCATGCGCTGATGTTTAGCACAGGTTCCGGTCATACCACGGGATTTGATTTTCCCGCGTTCGGTTACCGTGGCGCGCAGGCGTCCGGCATCCTTGTAATCCAGTTCTTTAATATGGTCTACACAGAATTGACATACTTTGGGACGCGGGCGGCGGAAATTCCGTCCACCGGCTCCACGCTCGCGCGACGGGCGCGCCGAGTTCTCTCCGGAATTCATCTCAACTCTCTCCTCGATCGCTTCCGGCAATCGCCGGTTACGTTCTCCCCATGTTGGCTATATGCCAATAATGGGGTGGTCACTGATCCGCGAACGGATCTGTAGTAATATCAGGGGCATCAAAGCATGGTGCCTGCTCTTCAGGAAGAGCGGGCGGTGGTGGCGGTGGGGTCATGTCTTCATGACCATCCCCCATACTACGTGTCTCTCCCGATTCGCGTGTTTCACGCGGACGATCAAGGGCACGTATCTGATCTGCCACTACCTCGGTGCTGCGACGCCGTTGTCCATCATGCGTCTGCCACTGTCGTACTTGCAATCTCCCGTCTACCATGACCAGCCTGCCTTTAGCGATATAGCTGTTCACGTATTCGGCATGTTGCCGCCAGGCAACAACATCAATAAAGTCGGTCTCACGTTCTCCCAGCGCATTAACGAATGGACGGTCAACCGCCACACGAAAATTTGCCACTGCCACCCCGCCAGGGGTGTATTTCAGTTCAGGATCAGTGCATAAACGCCCAACAAGAAATACTTTATTGACCATTTCATTCCTCAAGCAATTGCAAGGGATTCAGTAGACTAATCTCGACGCAAAATCATGTGTCGCAGCAGGACTTCGGTCAGTTTCATCTGACGAGCCAGCTCGGCTTCGATAGTAGGGGTAGCCATGAACTCTACTACTACGTAGTAGCCTTCACGTTGTCCCTTGATGTCGTAAGCCATCTGCCGACGCTCCCAACGATCGGTTTTCAGAACTTCGCCTCCTAAAGAAACGATAAGTTCGTTGTACCGGTCAACAAGCGCGGTCAATTCCTCAGCCGACAGTGTCGGGTTCAGGATGTACATTACTTCGTACTTCCGCATTGTCAATCACCTCCTTCCCTCGGACGTTATAAAATGGCCCTCTCCATTGCGGAGGGGCAGGAAGGGGAGTACAGATAAATCTGTACCCACCCCCGGCATTTGCCGGGGCGCATATATCCAGCTATGCCGAATAATTCACGCGAAGTAATTATAGCAGAATCATGGTTTAGTAGCAAATTATTGCACAGGAGTATCGTTTATAGTGAAAAGCCGTCCTCTCTCGCCTGGCCGTGAACGACCAGGCGAGAGAGGGCCTTCGGCCAATCGCGCTTCGCGCGAGACGGTCAAGGTCAAGCGTTCCCGTCCGAAGGACGATCGGCGTAGCCCACTAGCCCAGTCGTTCACGGCTGGGCGAACAGGACGAGCGCTAAAAACTGTACTTCCGAATTATAGCGCTCCATAACGTCGCAAGGCATCTTCCGCTTCGGTTTTGTTTGCCATGTCGCAGCGGGAAATCAGGATGATCCCTTCGGCAGTTCCGAGTTGCTCTGCCACGGCATCAAGCGTGCTGATGTCTCCAAATAGCTGGATGAGCTTCCCAGCATCGCGGATTTTACGGTACACCTGCGGCCAGTGAGCCCAGTCCGGCTGCCCGTCACCTGGTATCCATTGTATACCTTTTAGCGATTCAATTTTTAGCAGTGAATCTAAGTGGGGTAGCTGGCCGATGCCGTCGAGATGATAGAAGGGATTGACCAATCGGTCGCAAGTAGCTTTTAGTTCAGGCAACACGAATTCATCGAACATATCCGGGCCGATCATATAGGCGAAGTCGCATTGGAGCATGTAGTATGGATCTGCTGAATATATTGACGCCCAGGCAGAGTAGCCGGGATTCACCGGTTGTAGTACCTGATTGAATTCATCGAAATATTGCCACCAGAGGTGATGCGCTTCCCAGGTCAGGCGTTTCACTTCCTCCGGGTAGTCGATAAGATCGTAAAGAAGTTCCTCACTGGGGCGGAACGAAGCCAGGATATCCAGGTTACCTCCGAGGTCAGTCATACATATTTGAACGTTGCTATCCCATCGCTCAAGCCCTGCTCGTTTAATCGCTTTGAGCCGGTTTAGCCAGGTGTTATCGGCATCATAAGCAAAATGAATATCAGCAATCTCCTGCTGTTTACCAGGATGGAACCAAACTGTTTCAGCGCCTACAGCTGTCTCTGCACCCAGAAATGCAGCAATGACCCCAGCGCCGAAATCCGGCCATATATTGGGGAAAGAATCACCCAGATACTCCGTGCAGCATAGTTCGTAATCCCAATAGTCGATCATGTCTGCTACAGAGACCGATAAATCGTAAGCTGTAGCATCTCTGGAGACGCGTGGGAGAAGAGGCGCGTCACGTCCTGGCTCACGTCCGTCAGTGACACGCATCTGTATCAAAGGGCGCGACAACTTGCCTGCCCACCAGTCAGTATAATCCGCTTTGGTCTTTGCCCAGCGGTCTTGTGAAAATGCTATTGGCATAGAACCTTCTCCAGAGTTAAAAATGATTTTTGCTACTGTAGCATAGTGTTGGTAAATTGTCACTAGATAGGTAATTGCAAAACCATTTGGTTTGATGTTTCGCATCTAATCAGCCTCTAGGGCGTTGCCCCGGGTCTGGTGTCCAGGAGGCTTCGCAATCACCTCTAGATATATGCTATTCGATATTTCAAGCGCGGATTGCTGAAATGTGTTATAATAACGCGGTGGAGCAGATGCCAACGCGCACTGTTCCGCATTTTTGCGTGAGGATTATGACAACTTCTATAATTGAGAAAAACTTTGACGCGGAGGGTAAGGCCTTGGATCTGCGTAACATTGCGATTATTGCCCACGTTGACCATGGCAAGACTACACTGGTAGATGTTATGCTACGCCAGGCAGGGGCTTTCCGTGTAAACCAGCTGGTGGCTGAGCGGGTAATGGACTCCAATCCATTAGAGCGTGAGCGTGGTATTACCATTTTATCGAAGAATACTTCGGTATACTGGGGTGAGACGAAGATTAATATCGTCGACACCCCCGGACACGCCGACTTCGGCGGCGAAGTTGAGCGCATATTGCGGATGGTTGATTGCGTCTTATTGTTAGTAGACGCAGTGGACGGCCCGATGCCGCAGACACGTTTTGTGTTAAAAAAGGCGCTGGAGCTACACTTACAACCCATCGTGGTGATCAACAAGATAGATCGTCCGGGGGCGCGTCCACACCAGGTGCATGACGAAGTCTTCGACCTGTTCGTGGAATTGAGTGCAACCGACAAGCAGTTGGACTTCCCGACAATCTTCGCATCAGCGAAAGAAGGGACGGCCACAACTGATCCGGATATCCCGAATGCAGATCTCACCCCGCTCTTCGAGGCGATAATCAAGTACGTGCCCAAGCCGAACGTAATAATCGATGGCCCGTTCCAGATGCTTATCTCCACTTTAGAGTTCTCCTCTTATCTGGGACAGCAGGCTATCGGTCGTATCGAGCGTGGCACTATTCACGTCGGGGACCAGATTATGCTCATCAGCCAGCATGGTAGCCCAACACGTTCAAAAGTATCGAAGGTCTTCACCTTTGAGAACTTAGATCAGGTGGAAGTGCAACAGGCGTCTGCAGGAGAAATTATTTCGTTGGCCGGAATGGAAAAGATTCAAATCGGCGCAACTATCTGCGATCCGAATTTCCCGGATGCGTTGCCGACCATTGACGTTGACGAGCCGACCATGAGTATCAACTTCATGGTAAACACCAGTCCGTTTGCCGGTAAGGAAGGGAAATTCCTCACCAGTAGACATATCCGTGAACGGTTGCAGCGTGAACTGCAATCTAACGTAGCCCTGCGGGTGGAAGACACCGACGCGCCAGACATCTTTGTGGTATCTGGACGCGGCGAATTGCATTTGACAATTTTGATGGAGACAATGCGCCGCGAAGGTTATGAGTTTATGGTTTCGCAGCCGCAAGTTATAACTAAAATGGTTGACGGCAAACTCTGTGAGCCGTACGAAGAGTTGATCATTGACGTGCCGGAGGAATTCGTGGGCGCTGTGATTGAAAAGATGGGCCCTCGCCATGCGGAGATGAAAGGGATGCACATTCGTGATGACGGACAGACGCGGCTGGAGTATCAGATTCCGTCCCGCAGCCTCTTCGGCTATCGAACTGAGTTTCTAACTGATACCCGTGGTACGGGTGTGCTGAATCACATGTTCCTGAAGTATGGCCCGGCCATCGAAGGTGTTAATCGTCGCTCACGTGGTGTGATCATCTCGATGAATCAGGCATCTACCACCTCTTACGCTATTGAGAACATCCAAGAGCGCGCCGAACTGTTCCTCGAACCGGGAGTGGAAGTATACGAAGGTATGATCGTCGGGGAGAATTCCCGCGAAGTCGATCTGGTGGTAAACATCACTCGACCGAAGAAATTGACTAACATGCGTGCTTCTTCTTCCGATGCGACGGTGTCATTGAACACTCCGCGCACGATGTCATTGGAGAACGCACTGGAATATATTGAGTCAGACGAGTTTGTAGAATTAACCCCGAAATCTATTCGTCTGCGCAAACAGTTCCTGCGGGCAAACGATCGAAAGAATGGCTAATCGCCGGACAAGGCACGGGGGAGGCTCTCCAACAGCAGTTTGGTTAGCCTCCCCTGATCGTATCCTCGCGCACCGGCCAGGCAGATGCCAGTAACAATAGGTGAGCAGGGTAGGGGAAGCGAGACGGAGTGCTCGATATCATGCTGGCGCCAGCGCAAGTGGTACAGGTCATCATCACGCAGTTCAAAGCTCACTAATTCCCCACCCACAGCATGAACCATTCCCTGCAGTGCGAATTCACTCGCCAAGTCCTGGTTTGCCAGTAATTTGTCTGCCATGGCGGCAGCTTCATCGTCCGCACCTTCTCCGCCAGGTACATCGAGCAATTCTCCGGGGGAGAATATGGAGGAGCTGGAAAACAAACCTGCTAGCGGTGACTCTCTATCATCAATTTTTAGACTGTCATACAGTAGATTAACCCCGTCGAAACGCGCACGTGCACGATCAAGTGTCTCACCGTGGGCGAAATGAAGCAGCATCGGTGCGGTCATCCCCTGTAATTTTTCCGCGAAGGTCGCGGGGAAGGCCATATTATCCGGCAGTATAATTACCTGTGCCAGTGGCAGCAGGTTGAGATACCTGCTTCTTTCATCCTCGGTAGCGGGGCGTACTATTTGGGCCGGGTCCGCATCAGTGTTAAAGATATAGTAGCCAGCCGTGTTGGGGGTATTGGCAATGTCGAATATCTGCGCTCCATGCTCCATCCACGCAGCAACCTGGATGACGCCGGGCCAATAGGGAGCAATGAATTCTGTCAGCGCATCATCTGCATGACGTAATTTCTGTAATACATCAGATAATTCAAAAAATTGTTCACTCATGTAGATATTTTACCGTTCAAATTGTGATGGTGCAATAGCGCGTTTACTCAGTAGCATGGTCTTCTAAGTGGCGTGCAACAGCGGCCAGGAGCAGAGTGCGATCGAACGGCTTGGAAATATGTTCGCAAGCCCCGACTTCCAATGAGCGGCGCATGTCCATCTGGGAATCCAGCGATGAGAGCATCAGTACCGGTATACTCGGATGTTCCTGATGAATGAGTGAGCATACTTCGTAACCATCCATATGGGGGAGCATGATATCGAGTAAAACTAAATCGGGCAGTCGTTCTTTAATTAATTTCATAACTTCTCGGCCATCTTCAGCCAGCACTACATTATAGCCAGCTCGGGTGAGAATCAGCTCCAGCAGACGACCTACATCCTGGCTATCATCAACAATGAGTAAATTGTAATTCATCCACAACTCCTTGTATCTTTTCTTCATTATACTTCATATGTCCAGATATGTATTGGTGAACCTGAAGAAATGTACAAATGTAGTGAAAATAAAAAACGATAACACCAAAATTGCAGGTAATTCCTTCCATAAGGTAGAATTTACGTATTATGGCAAGAATTGATGGACGCAGAGAAAATGAGTTACGCCCGCTGATGCTTGATCGCGATGTGATCAAGAATGCAGAAGGCTCGTGTATGATCTGGTTAGGTGATACCCAGGTATTATGCACGGCGAGTGTGGAGGATCGTGTTCCTCCATTCCTGAAAGGTACCGGTACCGGGTGGGTTACTGCTGAATACAGCATGTTGCCGCGCGCTACCAACACCCGGCAACAGCGGGAGATTATCAAGGGACATCCCAGTGGACGCACCATGGAGATTCAGCGATTGATTGGGCGCGCGCTTCGTTCAGTGGTAGAGTTACGTGATCTGGGTGAACGGACGATTACCTTGGACTGCGACGTAATTCAAGCTGATGGCGGCACGCGGACAGCTTCGATTACTGGCGCTTATGTGGCGCTTTTTGATGCGATACGCGGTATGGTAGCGAAGAATCAATTGCGCAAAATGCCCGTGTTTGATGCGATTGCCGCGGTTAGTGTGGGAATCGTCGATGGACGCGAGATGTTGGATTTGCGTTACGTAGAAGATTCGCGTGCTGCTGTAGATATGAATGTAGTGATGACGGGTAACCAAAAGCTGGTTGAAGTACAGGGAACAGCGGAGGGGTTGCCTTTCACCCGCGCGCAGATGAATAATTTGCTTGATCTGGCTGATCACGGTATTGTGACGCTGCTAGCAGAGCAACGGAAGGTTCTGGGGCTTGAGTAGATGTGGCCATGGCGTCGCAAGATACTATCGCGTAAAGAGATAGGCGTTGTGGGCGAGCGTCATGCAGGCCGCGCCTTACGTTCGAAGGGTATGACTATTGTAGAGGGTAATTATCGCACAAAACACGGTGAAATAGATTTAGTTGCGCGCGCAGGTGATGTGCTGGTAATAGTGGAAGTGCGGACGCGAACTGGCGGTAATATTACCCCGTTGGACTCAGTGAATGAGCAGAAACGACAGCAGATAATTCGCATGGCTCGTTATTATATGCGGGCGAGACACCTGCATGATTGCCCAGTACGCTTCGATGTGGTCGAGGTAATAGCAACCATGCACGGGGATGTCGTAGAAGTAAACCATTACCCGGGCGCATTTGGAGTTGATTAAGTGGATAATCCGGCTATAACAACGATAATATATGATTTCGATGGGACGTTAGCAACTTGCCCGTATGATTTTGCCTATATGCGCCGGGTGGTATTAGATACAGCGGAGGAATTTGGCATTCCGGAAGCGCACCTGAATGAGGCTGGTTTGCTGGAAACTATTGATGCTGGAACCGAATATTTATCCAGTAATGCAGTCAAGTCACTCCACTTTCAGTCTCTGGCGATGGGACGTCTGGCAGAGTTGGAGTTCGAGGTAGCGGCAGTAACGGAGTTGTTGCCCGGGGTGGTGCAGATGCAACAAAACCTGCGTAAAAAAGGTTATCGGACGGGAATTGTCACCCGCAATTCATATGCCGCTGTACGTAGAATTATCGGCAGTGCCACGCTGGCGTATGACGCCTTACTTTGTCGTGATCATGTAGAAATGCCCAAACCCAACCCCGCGCATGTGCTGCAGATATTGAAATTGCTGGGGAGTACCCCGCAGGAGTCGTTAATGGTAGGTGACCACCCGATGGATATAGCCATGGGCAAGGCCGCTGGGATGCGCACTGTCGCTGTACTCACTGGCCAGTCAACAGAAGCTGAACTGGCGGGTATGGCACCGGATTATCTGCTACCATCTGTAATTGAAATGACGAGGTTGCTGACAAACGATTAGACCCTGCTGCTAGCTGTGGGAAGGGATTTCTATCGCCCAGGAACACTGATCGCATTTGACACTGCCATTCTCGTAGCGGAGGGAATGAATGTTGCGGCAGGCGGGGCAAACAACCACCTTTTCGTTGATGGCAGTACTGCTCTTTTCATATTGGTCACTGCTTAATCCGATAGGCCAATTTTCGGTATAACTTGCTAGTGGATTCATCGCTGACCTCCTGAGTAATCATAATTTATTGTGCGATTATAGCTGGTCTCTATGAAGAGTGTGTAAAGAATTCTTTACAATTGTGTTTATTTTTCCACAAGCGTTATTTTCTGATCGTTAAGAGTGTCATTTCTGTTGTAAATATAATGCAGTAGTAGGTGATTATGTAATAATTCCTCGGTGATGATTTAATGATAATTTAACTAGAATTTGTTGAAAAATTAGTTATATGCTAACGAAACACCTCACATAGTGTCCATAGAAGTTGTATTATTAGAACAGGAGCATGATAATTGTTAAAAAATGATGCCAAAGATGTATTAGGTCTATCTCCGGAAGAGCTTAAGAAAGCTTTGCTTCCTTCGGGAATGCCTGTCTTCCGGGCAAAGCAAGTGTTTGACTGGTTACATAAGCGAAACGTCATAGATTTTACCGCGATGGATAATCTGCCTGCGGATTTGCGAGTAAAACTATCCGAGATGTTTCCCTTAACGAAGCTGCAAGAGCAAAAGGTAGCGAGTTCTCCAGATGGAACTATGAAGTACTTGTTCGAGCTGCCTGATGGTGAAACGATTGAGACGGTATATATACCTGGGAAGAGTCGTACAACCGTATGCGTATCCACCATGGTAGGTTGTCCCTTTGGTTGTGTTTTCTGTGCGACAGGGCAAAGTGGATTTCGGCGCAATTTAAGCGCTGCCGAAATTATCAGTCAGGTATATTACATCCAGGCAGCATTGGGGAAGGATAGGCGGATCTCAAATGTGGTCTTTATGGGTATGGGGGAGCCGCTGGCAAATTACGATGAGGTAATCCGCGCTGTTAGGCTGTTGATCCATCCAGACGGCCTTAATCTGGCGCAACGGCATATCACGCTTTCAACAGTGGGAATTATTCCGGGCATCCGGCGGCTGGAGACGGAGGGTTTGCAGGTTAATCTGGCTATATCGCTGCATTCTCCTTTTCAGGAACAGCGTGAGCAGATGTTGCCGATTGCCAAACAATATCCGTTGCGCGAGTTGATGGCAGCGGTACGAAAATATGTGGCCGAGACGGCGAGAAAAGTTACTTTTGAGTATACCGTGATCCACGGAAAAAATGACTCGGAAGCAGATGCCCAGGCATTAGCGAAGTTGATCAGGCGTCTGCGGTGCATGGTGAACGTTATTTCGATGAACCCGACACCAGAGATGCCGGCGAAAACTACTGCGCAGGAGACAGCGCACTTTGTATCAATGTTAGTAGATTTAGGGGTAGAAGCAGTCTTGCGTCGTTCGCGGGGCGGTGAGATTGATGGTGCCTGTGGGCAATTACGCGTAATAAAACCCGCACCACCGACTGTTGAAGTGGGTGGTACAATTAATTCGTAGAGGTAATGAGAGATAATTCCGGGGAGAAAACGGGGGCCATTATGGATACCGCTCGGGAAGATATAGTGGAAAAAAGTGCAAAAAACGACAGGATCAGTTATCGAGCAATAATTACTGCTGTATTGGCATTGATGCTCTTCTGGTCGTGCTGGTATTTGGCGTCTAATCGTTACCGCGAGTGGTTAATTAACACGGAGCGAGCAGCAGTAACAGCTCGTCTCTCCCCTTATCGAAACTCACTGTTAACCTCACTCTCCCGGCGGTTAGCTTTATTAGATGGCCTGAAAGCACTGGCCGAAATGGAGAAAGACCAGAAAAGCATTGATCGAAACTTTATCCCATATGCGCAAAATATAACTCACGATACGACGGGGATTCGCGCACTGGAATTGATGCCGCATGGCGTAATAAAGTACGTTTATCCTGTAGCAGGGAATGAAGCTGCTATTAATCATAATATATTTCAAGATACGCGGCCTGAAATAATTAATGATGTTGCGCGTACAGATAAACCTAACGTTGTGGTAATCAGTGGCCCGTTGGAGTTACGCCAGGGGGGAACTGGTCTGATTTTGCGGGAGGCATTATTCAAAGGTGACGAATTTTGGGGATTCGCCACGGTTATTCTCGATGTAAATGAAATACTGCGAGATGCCGGGCTATTAGCTGATATATCCGATATTAACTATGTTCTGTACCGAGTAGATGATCGCCGGATAATATCTGGTGACGCCAAGGTGCTGAACAGTAATCCTATCATTCATTCTATTCCTTTGGTAGACGGATCGTGGTCACTGGCTGGTATCCCCGCCGATGGTTGGGATGCTCCGGTAGCCTTCCAGTTACACTTGTTTCAATTGGCTGGTGGCTTCATCGGTTTATTGCTTTGTATCCTGATATATTTCTTCTTTAATCGACAGTACGCATTGGAGAAAGCAGTACAGCAACGGACAGAAGAACTGGCGTTTTTGACAGAAGCATTGCAAGATGACGTCGTCAAGCAAGAGAGGATTGAGGTGGAACTGATTCAACTGAATAGCTCCATGCAGGCTATCTCAGGGGTGAATCAGGCTATTGCTCATGCAAAAGATGAAATATCGTTGATGCAAGAGGTCTGCCGCATTTTAATTGAGGTACGCGGTCATTCGTTAGCTTGGATTGGCCTTGCTGAAAATGATTCCCATCATACTGTTCGCCCGGTAGCACAGAGTGGCTATGATGACGGTTACCTCGATTCTATTGAAATAACCTGGGGAAATGATGAACACGGTATAGGTCCTACCGGATCGGCAATCCGTACCGGCTTCCCTGTGATTTCGCATGAGATTGTAAATGATCCACTATACGGCCCCTGGCGTGATGAAGCTGTTAAACGCGGCTACTTGTCATCAATTGCGCTACCGTTGCTTGATCGAGGCCATGTTTTTGGTGCATTGAATATTTATTCTGCGACTGAGGCCTTTGATGAGGAAGAAGTACTAGAGCTGCAAGACCTGGCGGCAGATTTATCATTTGGGGTGCGTGCCTTGCGTTTACGCGAAGCGCAGTTGAATGCAGAAGCAGCATTACGTGAGTCAGAACATCGATATCGCTCGTTATTTATGGACAACCTCGCAACGATTCTACTCATTGATCCTGCTACCGGTCACATCGTAGATGCCAATAACGCCGCAAGTGAATTCTATGGATATACCATCAAGCAACTGCAGCAGATGTATTTATGGGATATTAACATGATTATGCAGCAGGAGATATTGGAGCACCTGGAAGTGGCAAAAGTGAGGAAAATGCCGCACCAGCTGGCTGAGCATCAATTGGCCAATGGGGAAATACGACAGGTAGAGGAATACAGCGGGCCATTTACTATCAATGGAAAGGTGTTGATCTACAAATTGGTACATGATAGTTCTGATTTACGCAAAGCCGAGCTCGCATTGGCGGAAGAAACAGAACGCTTGGCCGTAACATTGCGCAGCATAGGTGATGGGGTCATAGCTACAGATGCCGATGGTAATATAACGCTTTTGAATGATGTGGCCTGTGTACTAACTGGCTGGACAGCGATAGAAGCGTTAGGTAAGTCGTTGCCAGAAGTTTTTAATATAATTGATAAGAGTACCAGGATACCATCCGTTAATCCGGTAGCACGAGTGCTTGAAGCTGGTGAGATCATTGAAATTGAGAATCATACTGTATTGATCTCCAGAGATAAGCGTGAATACCACATTGCTGATAGCGGAGCCCCCATAATTTCAGCGACGGGAAGCATTATTGGAGTTGTACTGGTATTCCGAGATGTTACGGAGAAATTTGAAATTGCCGAGAAGCTGAGTCGGCAACAGGAGGAATATAAGACAATTGTAAACTCTGTGCCAGCATTAATATTTTTCAAAGACTTGCAAAACCACGATTTAAGCGTAAACCGAGCCTACTGTGAAAAGATGGGTTTACCATTGGAATGCGACGGGATGATTGACGTTTCATCGCGTTTTCCGCAGGAGGATGCCGACAAATATTTTCAGGATGACCTGGAAGTCGCGCGCAGCGGTATACCGCTACGAAATCGGATTGAAAGATTCGTCACGCCAACAGGTACCAGGTGGATATCAACAGATAAAGTTCCTTATCGAGATAAAGACGGGAATATCATTGGTGTGATTGGATTCGCCGTTGATGTGACTGATGAAAAGTTGGCTCGAGAGCAATTGGAAGCGGCGAAAGTGATGGCAGAGAAAAGCAATAATTCCAAGAACCTGTTTATGGCGATGATGAGTCACGAGATTCGTACTCCGATTAACGGTATCATGGGCATTACGGAGATATTACTCGAAGAAAAGGTTACAATAGAACAGAAAGAATTTCTTTCGATGATAAAAGAGTCATCTCAATCGTTGATGGAGATCCTCAATGATATTCTGGACGATTCTAAGATAATCGCTGGTAAACTGGAACTCGATGAGCAGCCTTTCTCGTTGCGTGACTGTTTAGGTGCAGTATTACGCACGATGGGTTTCCATGCAAATCAAAAGGGACTGGAGTTGATTGGCTATGTAACACCGCAGGTACCTGACTTTCTGGCGGGTGACTCTAACAGGTTGCGTCAGATTCTAGTCAACATAGTAAGCAATGCGATAAAGTTTACTGATGTAGGTGAGATTACTATCCGAGTAGAAGTTGAGGAAAGTACTACGGATAAATCAAAGATATATTTCAGTGTTGCAGATACTGGGCAAGGGATACCGGAAGATAAGATAGCGACAATATTTGAAGAGTTTTCGCAGGTAGACATGTCCGCAGGCAAGCATGTTGAGGGTACTGGATTAGGATTATCTATTGTAGAGCGATTGGTAAAATTAATGAACGGACAGATTTGGGTAGAAAGCAAAGTAGATAGAGGGAGTATTTTTAATTTTACGGTAGAATTTGCTTGCCAACCGCTTGAGAGTCAGCAGATGATTCCTTCGATACAGAGTTTATTGGGCGGAATACCTGCGTTAGTTGTGGATAGCAAAAAGGCGAATGGTAATTATCTTTACGACGTGTTGCATGATTGGGAAATGGCAACCACGCTGGCAAATAGTGGCAAATCTGCTTTGCAAGAGATGAAATCACTTGCGGAGATAGGCGTGACTGTAGCAGTGTTTATCATCGACATTAACATACCTGATGTGCAGCTCGCTGATCTGATTGTGCAATTACAGAATGCGAATGGAGGGACAGGAGCATTCATCTTGATGATAAATTCTGCAGATAAATCGTCTAATTATGTGATAAATAAAGAGATTGGCATAGTGGCATTTTTGCGAAAACCAATAATTCAAGCGGAGCTACTTGACGCAATAATGCAGGGAATTCATAAAGATAGAGGCGGGGTCATTGCCGATCCGCTCCCAACTCCGCCAGTCATGGAGCTCCCACCTTTGAAAGTACTGCTAGCGGAAGATAATGCTGTGAATCAATTAGTTGGCAGGAAGATGCTGGAAAAGATGGGCCATGAGGTAATGGTGGCAAATGATGGGGAGGATGCTATACGTATGTGGCGCGAAAAGAATCCGGAATTAATAATGATGGATCTACTGATGCCTAACATTGACGGAATAGAGGCGACGCGAATTATTCGAAACGAAGAGAGCGGAACCGAAAAGCATGTGCCGATAATCGCGATTACTGCCAACGCCAGGAAGGGCGATAACGAGCGTTGTTATGCTGCAGGGATGGACGGGTATGTTCCTAAACCGGTAAACCTGGAGCGCCTGCGCCAAGAGATCATGCGGGTATGCGCTGCCTGCCCTAGTTTTGATCAGCCGGTTGCTGTCAGGAAGAATCCGATATTCAAGTACGAAGAAGCATTATCTCATATGGAGAACGATGTAGAGCTGTTTAATGAGATGATGAACTTGTTCATCAACGGGTTACCCGTGCAACTGGCTGAACTACATCAGCATATTACTGATGGTAATCCAGTGGAAGCACGCAGGTTGGCTCATTCCCTCAAAGGATCAGCGCATCATTTTTATGCTGCTGATGCTATAAAGGCCGCGGGCGATTTGGAAGATCATCTTAAATCAGGCAGAATTGAAGATATCGGTTCACTTCTACATGATGTTGATGAATCATTCAAAGCGCTATTGACGGCACTAAAATCAAGAAGTTTGGAAGGTAATACTTAAAATGTCGAATAATCCTTCAAGTGAAATGATTGAAGAAGGACGTTTTAACGAGATGCAGCAGACGGTGTTGCTAATCGAGGATAACTCGATAGATGCCCATCTGATACAGGCGTATATTAATAAAATGCCTGGGGCGCCTTTTCAGGTCATCTGGGAGACTAGGCTTGATGATGGCATAAGTAGACTGAAAAAAAAAGGGATTGACCTGATATTGCTAGACCTATGCTTGCCCGATAGCCAGGATCTGGATACATTGTTAAAAGTGCAGAAGCAGGTATCCACGGTACCAATCATTGTCTTGACGGGTCTGAATGATGAGGATATTGCAGTGGAATCTGTCAAGTGTGGAGCGCAAGATTATCTGGTGAAGGGGCAGACAGATTCATCGTTACTGAGACGTTCCATGCGATATGCTATTGAACGCAAAAGGGCAGAACGCGATATTCATAGTTATCAGGAGCAGTTACGCTCGCTGGCAGCGGAAGTATCACTTACGGAGGAACGGGAACGCCGGCGGATAGCTCATGATTTACATGATCATATCGGACAGCTGTTAGTATTGGCAAAGATGAAACTCTCGTCATTTCACTCAACTTTTGGCAAACAAGTTGCCAAACCAGTGGGAGAAATAAACGAGCTGGTTGATAATGCGATTCGTTACACTCGTTCGTTGACAGCAGAATTGAGTCCGCCAGTTCTGTATGAATTAGGCTTGGAAGCCGCAATTTTATGGCAGGCTGAGCAGTTGCAAATGCGTCATGATATTAAGGTTGTAGTAGAGGTTAATGATGAACCGATTCAATTAGCAGATGAGATGCGGGGATTACTTTTCCGTGCCGTGCGTGAATTACTACATAATGTTATTAAACATGCGCGGGCACATCAGATTACTATTCGATTGACTGGGCAAGTTGACCATATTCTGATAGAGATAATAGATGATGGCACAGGTTTTGATACAAAAATAATTGATAGAAAGAATTGTCAACAGCATGGATTCGGTATTTTTAGTATTCAGGAAAGATTAAAATATATCGGTGGGTCGTTATTTATTGAATCTGAAGTCGGAAAGGGAACGCGAGTATTACTTTCCGCACCTAAATTCTGTTGAGCAGGTGAAATATGTCGATTCGGATATTATTGGCAGATGACCATAAGATTCTCCGCGAGGGTTTGCGGCTGATGTTGCATACTGATGCCCAGCTACAAGTTATTGCCGAGGCAGAGGATGGCCGTACGGCGGTGCGTCTGGCACGTGAGCTAAGTCCAGATGTGGTAATTATGGATATCGCCATGCCAGAATTGAATGGAATCGAAGCAACCCGCCAGATCGTTGCAGAAAATTCCGCGTTGAAAGTACTTGCCATGTCTATGCATAATGATCGACAATTCATCATTGAAATGCTTAAAGCTGGTGCAGCAGGTTATTTGTTAAAAGATTCCGCTTTTGATGAACTGGCCACTGCGATTAAGATGGTAATGGGTGGGAAAATATTTCTAAGCCCCTCGATTGTAGATGTAGTAGTACAAGATTATCTTAGTAAATTATCCCTTACCGCCGAGAACTCGTTTTCCATCTTAACCCCGCGCGAGCGGGAAGTGCTGCAATTGCTGGCCGAAGGTAAGGCCTCCAAGCAGATTGCTGCCGACCTTTTCCTAAGTGTGAAGACAGTAGAATTATACCGCCAACAAGTCATGGATAAGCTTAACATTCACAATGTGGCGGAGTTGACGAAATATGCCATCCGAGAAGGATTAACCTCATTGTAACCCCGGTTGCCCCCCCGTTCAGGTATATTTTCTTCAAATACCTGGTAATTCCCCTAATGTGTGTGTCCACAAAATGCGTTAATATGGAACTAATAAATAATAGACACAGGAAGTAGCGCATAATGAATGATACACCGACGGTAGCTCCGCCCGGTAATATTCCAGATGAGACATCAGTGTTGATATTGGATGCAAATTCCAGCAATCGGCTGCTGCTAAGCGAGATGGTATGTGATTTATGCATGAAGCCAGTGACTGTAGCAGATGCGACATTGGCTTTGTCCATCATTCAGCATGTCAATAAGACGGGTAACCCTTTTCAGCTGGTGATACTGGCAGCAGAATTCCCTTCCGTAGCTGATGATGGATTTGTAGATAAAATATTTCAGCAAATTGGTGTAGAAAATGCCCGGGTAATAATGATACATAAGCACGATTCCGGTGTCGAAGAGAATGATGAGCGGAGAATGATAAATATAAGATGGCCCTTTGACATTTCTGCAATGAAAGATAGCATCAACAAAGTATTTTTGCAGTGGCCCATAGAAATAGCGAAGCCACCGATTGCTGTTGAAGCTCTGTATCAAGAAAGTAGATGAACGATGAACATAACCAGTGAAATTACCGAGAATACTATTTGGCAACAAATATCCGAGCAGTGCTCGTGGCAAGCGGCTAATGTGATGGGGCCACTCTTCGCCCACACGCTAATGATGGGGAAGGTATCCATCCAGACGCTATCCGTGGATCATATATTCCAAAGCATGAAGCAAATGGATGATATGGAGATAGGGATGGAGATGATGATCGAAGGCGACTTGCAGGGTTACCTGCTGGTCGGTTATCGAGAGCAGGATATCCCGCTTTTACTCCATGGATTACCGAATTTTGACCGTGTGGCGCTGCGGAAGCGTGTTAAGAGCAGGAGCTTCACAGTGCGGGAGACGAGTAATCTGTTGGCGGCGGCTTTCTTCAACTCGCTCTTTGAATTATGCGGCTACCGAAGTTACCCCATGTGGGTACCTTCGGAGTCAGGATTTGATACCAGCAAAGACATCACCGCGAGCCCTAGTTTGCCCTCAATGGTCGGTAATAACGGGATTCTGCAGATTGATGCGGAGATGATTCCTATCGGTTCATGGATGCGTGGAGCGATTAATTGCCGAATGCTCTACTTCCCGAATCTGTCATCATGGGCAAAATTGCGCCGGGCACAGATGCTTATGCCCGAGAGCAGAGAAACGACTGAGATGCCAGCAAGCACTTTCGTGTGCTGATGGGCTTGTGGGGTAGGGGCGCTAAGCTGCGCCCCTACTTACTCTACTCTTTTATCCCCAGCAACCGATTTTTCAACTGGGTGAACTTGATGCTGACATCGTCGACGATCTCGTAGAATACCGGCACCATAAGTAGCGTCAGGAACATGGAGAGCAGCAGACCACCGATCACCGCAATCGCTAGCGGCTGGCGCATCTCCGAGCCTTTACTGAGCGCAATGGCGGTGGGTAACATACCGAAGATCATCGCCAGGGTGGTCATCAAAATTGGGCGCAAGCGGGTAGGCCCGGCGAGTTTAATGGCCTGTTCTCGTCCCATCCCCTCCTTGCGTAGCGTGTTGGTATAGTCCACCATCAGGATAGCGTTTTTTGTCACCAACCCCACCAGCATGATCATACCGATCATCGTCATAATACTCAACGATTTATGCGTGATGGTCATGGCGAAGATTGCCCCTGCCATCGCTTGCGGAACCGCCAGCATGATGATCAATGGCGCTAATACTGACTCGAATAGCGCAGCCATGAGCATAAACACCAGCAACACAGAAAGAATGAGCGCGGCGCTCAGATCCTTCACCGAGGTTTCCAATTGCTCTGCTTGCCCAGCCCAACTCACGGTAACGCCGGTGGTATCCAGGTTGGCTTCGGCCATTTTGCTAGTGATATCCTGCTTGATGTTGCCGATCTGGTAGCCGTCTTCCAGGTTTCCCAGCACCGTCACCGAGCGTTGGCGATTGGTGCGCTCCACCTTGGTGGGGCCAGCGGCTGGTTGCAGGTCACTTACTTCGTAGAGCCGCACCGGCTGGCCGGACGCAGTGGTGCCCACTACCATATCCGGCACCAGTGTCAGTACATCGCGTTGATCCTTCGGCAGTTGTACGCGGATGTCATATTCCTTGCCGTTCTCACGGTATTTCGTGGTGATATCGCCCTCCATTGAGGTGCGCAATGCGGCGGCAATGGCAGCCACACTGATTCCGTATTGGGCGGCGCGGTCACGGTCGATGTGCGCCTGCAGCTCCGGACGTCCCGACTTCCACGAAAGGTCCACCGCATAGGTTCCGGTGGTATCCTTGACGATCTGCTTGATTTGATTCGCCACTACCAGCGACCGTTCTTCATCCTGACCACTTACCTCGATTGAGATGGGGGATGCGCCACCACCGCCCATACCAGATGCTATCGAAGCGGTGATCTTCACCCCCGGACGGTCGGCAAACTTCTCATTGAGGGTTTTAACTACCTCGCTGGTACTGCGCTGCTCAGCTTGCTGCAACCGTAATGACACCAGCATTTTTTTAAAAATCGATTCATTTAGGTCCTTCAGATCCACGCTGATGGTGGCAATGTCAGCGCTACTGGAGCCGCCGCCGGAAAGCCCGCCGGAACTACCGGATGAGCCTACCTGCGTAAGGACTGACTTTACTTCCGGGTACAATTTTGTATCAAAGAGCTGTTCCTCGATCATCTTCGCGGTCGAATTTGTAACATCGAGTGACGTGCCTATTGATTGCTCAATTTTGATGGAAAACTGCCGATTATCAGAACTTGGCGAGAACTCAAAGCCGAATTTCGTCGGTAGCAATAATGCTACTGCCAGAAGAATAATTGTGAAAATCATCAGCGGACGCGTCACGCTGCTGCCAACCGGCTTTCGTTCTTCACGCTCTAATCCTTCTCGTTGTGAAGGGATCGAGAGGATAAGTCCGACAAGCGCCAGCATTAAAATGGCAACTATCAGGGGTATCAGGCCAGCGCCAGGAGCTTTTGCATCATTCCATTTTATGCTGCTGAAAATGATTATACCGATTGAAGCCGGCAATGCAACCACGGAAGCATAAAGCCAGCGTACCACACCGTTTAAGTAAATTACCATGTACCAGACAATGAATATAACGAACAGGTCTATGATAATGATAGGGAGTCCAAAAAGCAGTGTCGTAGAGAGTGCACCTAACCCTGATAACGTCCACGGGTTTGGTTTTGCTACTACTGTGGCAAAACTTGCTACCAATGTCATCATTCCCACACAGATAACTACCGGTCGGTGTAGGAGCGCCCACGTCAGAATGACACAGTATAGATCACTGACGCCCTGATAAAAGCGCTCCCAGGCCTGGGTAAAACGATAGAACAAGCCCGGATTTTCCTTCTGCTTCTCCTCATCGGCGACTTCCTCCTCATGTCTCTTCAGCCAGCGTGAGGCAAGCATCGGTGTTAAGGTGAAAGAGATGAATAGTGAGAACAATGTCGCAGTTGCGATAACGATGCCGAACTGGCGAAAAAACTGCCCGACGATGCCGCCCATGAAGGCAATTGGGACGAAGACTACCACGTCCACCATGGTGATCGCCATAGCCGCCAGTCCAATTTCGCTTCGCCCATTTATAGAGGCTTCACGCGGGGATTCTCCCATCTTCAGATGCCGGTGGATATTTTCCAGCACCACGATGGAGTCGTCCACCAGAATACCGACCGCCAGCGATAGCCCCAGCATGGACATCATGTTCATGGAGTATTTCAGTGCGCCCATGACCATGAAGGTAGCGATCATCGAAATGGGGATTGCCAGCGCTACGATTACTGTGCCGCGGAAGCTATGCAGGAAGAGGAAAACGATGAGCACCGCGAGTAACGCACCTTCAACTAACGCTTTGTAAACGTCATTCATGGTGTCGCGTACTTGGATCGACTGGTCACTGGCGACGAAAATTTCAGCTTTGTCTTTGGGGATAATCAGCGCTCCTTTGTCAATTTTCTTATTATCCTTCAGTGATTCTGGTGTATACGCTTCACCGGTCATGCGCTCTAGCTCTTTGCGCACGTTGTCTACAACCTGTACGGTATTGGAGTTTGATTGTTTTTGCACGGTAATCGCGACACTGCTGTCATTATTAACACGAGTGAAGTTGGTTATGTCGGAGACAGTGTCTTTGACTTCGGCGATGTCGCGAAGGAGCAGATTAGGATTAGTGGCGCTACTGATGCGGATCATTTCAATTTGATTTGGATCGGTGAATTCACCCATGACGCGCACGGAGGAGGTCCGTTGCGCTTCCTCTACTGATCCGGATGGCAAGTTCAAGTTTTCCGCTTTGAGTGCGCTAACTACCTGGGTAATACTCAGACCGTAGGCACGCAAGCGGCTTTTGTCGACATTTACCTGAATCTCACGGATATCACCACCAGTGATACTCACCGAGGCAACCCCCGTCAGCTGGCTCAGGCGGTCTTTAACCACATCGTCGGCCAGGCGCCGGATTTCCACGGAAGAAAGACGCTGGGATGTTAGCGATAGCTTAATCACCGGTTCTGCGCCAATGTCCGCTTTGATAACTTGTGGGGCCTTGGAATCCTGCGGCAAGGTACTACGCAACACGTCAATTTTGCTGCGAATATCAGAAGTAACCGTCTCCAGGTTAGTGCCGATCTCGAATTCCATGCGGACAGAAGATACACCTTCCGAGGAGGTAGAGGTAAGCTTCTTCAATCCACTGATCATAGAGAGAGAGTCTTCAATCGGCTTTGTGATGAGTGTCTCTATCTCTTCTGGCCCGGTACCCGGATACACCGTGGTGATGAAGACCATCGGGAACTCGACATCTGGGAACAGGTCTACCGGCAGTTTGCTGCGTGACTGCAAACCGAGTACCACCAGCGCCAGTACCAGCATCAATATTGTAACAGGGCGAGTAATCGCCAGTTTTGTTAGCCACATAGCTTAATAATCCACTTCCGCTTTCGCATCCGTACTGCTGCCGTCTGGCAGCATCTGATGAATCAAGATAAGGAGTATATTACGTCGTTATTTCTTTGTATCCATCACCTTAACCAGGTCGCCATCCTGTAGCGATTGTTGACCATTGGTTATCAATTGCTCGCCATTCTTCAGGCCGCTAATGATCTCTACCTCGGTAGCGCCAGCGGCTCCGATGGTAATGGTGCGCAGTTCCGCTTTACCATTCATATCCACATAGACAATATGCTTGCCATCGCGTTCGATGACGGCATCCTTGGGGGCGGTGAGTACGCCCACGTGGCGCGCCAACTGGATACTACCGCGCGCGAACATGCCGGGATACACTTTGTCGGATTTGGGCACGGTGATGCGAACCATGAAGTTGCGCGTCTTGGCATCTACCACCGGTACCACTCTTTCAACAACGCCCATTATTACGTTGTTATTTGCAGCGCTGTATGGATTGGAGCGGTCACCCTGCAATGCGTCAACACTGATGTTCACGAGTTGCCCGGAGGCTACGCGAGCGGCCTCCAACTCGGAGATACTCGCCTCAAAGTAGAGCGAGTCATTGGTAGTTAATTTCAAAATTGCGATACTCGGCCCCAGACTCTGTCCTACTTCGGCCATCTTCTTTGCCACGACACCATCGACAGGTGAAGATATTTGCGTATCAGAGAGGCTCTGCCGGGAAGTCGCTAAAGCTGCTTCTGTGACACTCACATTCGACCAGGCGACGGCTATCTGACTCTTATTGGCCTTCGCGGAATCAAGAGCCGCCTGCGCTGAATCAATATCCTGCTGGCGCGGGCCGACGTTCAATAGATCAACGTTCTGTTGTGCAGAAGCCAACTGCGCATTGGCCATATCCAGTTGTGACTTCGCCATATCCAGTTGATTCTGTGCAGTAGCTCCGGCTGTGAAGAGTCGCTGCTGGCGATCATAATTCTGTTGTGCATTTGTTGCTGCTGCCTGCGCAGAATTCACCTGCTCTTGCGCCATCTGCTTCTGCTGGTCACGAGCGCCGCTCTTTACCACGGCGAGTTGTTTCTCCGCGATGGTGATGGATGCAGCGATAGTTTTCTCCATGGATAGCGCTTGCTGGCGTGCCTGTTCCACGCGCGCTTCTGCGGCAGTGACATCATTTCGCTTATCTGAGTTTTCGATGACGGCGACAATCTGTCCTTTACTCACCTTGTCGCCTTCTTTGACGTTGATAGCGCTGATGCGTCCGGCCAGTTTGTTGCCCACTGTGACCTCAGAAGTGGGGGTGAGTGAGCCGGTGACATCAATGCGTTCTTCCAGGTCGTTCAAGCCAACCGTCGTCACATTTACATTCACCGTAACGCCAGTAGCTTTTGTGACGGCGACGTTCTTTTTGCCAAACATCCCCATACGTTGTGCGAAAAGCATCAGCACTGCAAGTACAATCAAAACAGGTATTGCGATCTTCAATGATGTGGGCATCAGTTACTCCTTCTCTATATCTTCGTCATTTTCATCGAGCATCTCCACCATACGGCGGTTGGCCGCTTCGGCGGTCTGGGCCATATGGGCGATGAACTCCTGCATATCACCGAATTTGGCGATGATTAACATGCCCGGGTGCATGGGATGGCGAAAGACGAGCAGTTTATCGCCGGCATGGATATCGCACTCTTTGCGTGCTTCCGCCGGAACAACAATCTGTCCACGTTCGCCAATAGTGGCAGAACCATAAAAGAATTCTTCAACATTTGGTAATTTATGCGCCATTGACAAACCATTCCTCACGATTGTATGAAAAGTATGATTCATCGTACTAGTATGGGGAAAAAATGTCAATAGCACTGGGTAGAAAATAGGGGGCAACTGCGCTCAACTTATCATCATGCCCAATCGCACCCTACTCCCTATTTCCTTACCCCCCCGTCTCGTGGTAATATATTGTATTAGAGTTACGAGGAGGAATAGATGAGCGCCAATGAAAATGAAGTAAAGACGTCACCAATTCCCAAGGCTGGCTTGGAGGATGTCATTGCCGGCACCTCGGAGATATGCTTTATCGACGGTGTCAAGGGACGATTGGTCTACCGTGGGTATGATGTTGCAGATCTTGCCGAGAATAGCTGTTTCGAGGAAGTTGCCTATCTGTTATGGTATGGCCGCTTGCCGGGAAAAATTGAGTACGAAGTATTTTTAGAGGGTTTCACGGGCAGTACTGAGTTGCCTATTGAGACGGTGATGATCCTGCGCATGTTCCCTAAGGCTGCAACGCCGATGGAGATCCTGCGCACAGCCGTGTCCTCTATGGGGCATTGGGATCCAGACTCCGGCAATACCCGGCTGGACGCCTGCATGCGCAAAGCCCAACGGCTCACCGAGCGGATGCCGCTATTAATTACAGCGCATCAGCGTCTGCGTCATGGGCTGGAACCGGTGAAGCCGATTCCGGGCAAGAGTATTGCCTACAATTTCCTGTATACCCTCCATGGTAAAGAGCCGGATCCGGAGATGGTGCGGGTATTTGACGTTACCTTGGTATTGATGGCAGACCATGAATTAAATGCATCAACCTTTGCCGCACGCGTAACCGCTGCTACCATGTCGGATATCTACTCGTCCGTCACCTCCGCTATCGGCGCGCTGAAAGGCCCATTACACGGTGGCGCAAATGAAGTGGTGATGAACATGCTGGGCGAGATCGGTGACCCGTCCAAAGCCGAGGCTTATATCAAAGAGAAGCTGAAGAACAAAGAGAAGATCCCTGGCTTCGGACACCGCGTCTACCGAACCGAGGATCCACGTGCTACCGTACTACGCAACTTTGCGGCGGAGCTCTCCGAGCGCGCTGGCGAAACTCGCTGGTTCGAGATTTCGCAGGAAGTGGAGCGTACGGTACGTGATAACACCAAGGTATATCCCAATGTGGACTTCTATTCGGCTACTTGTTACCACATGATGGGAATTCCGCCAGAACTGTTCACGCCCATATTTGCCGCCAGCCGCATGACCGGTTGGACAGCACATATCATGGAACAATGGAGCAACAACCGCATTATTCGTCCCCGTGCCGAATATACCGGTCAGCTAGATCTAAACTATATTCCCTTTGATGAGCGGGCATAAGCTACTTGCCAGGATTAAAACGCCGGAAGTGGATACTACTTCCGGCGTTTTAGTAATGTCTGCAGGGACAGGCTTGAAACCGGCGAAATATCTATTTATAGACATCGGAAAGGAATCGGTGGTCGTTTAGAAGGCATATATGACGTCATGGATACGGCAGTATTCGCTACGAGATTTATTGGATGATAGTTTCGACTTGTTCAAAGAGCGGGCCGTAGCGTTGTTACTTGTGGGTACTATTCCCTATCTGTTCTTCGTCGCCTTTGCGGTATTAATGCGCACGGTATATGTCCCCGAGAATTTCGTTAATGAATGGAAATTCGATACTAATTCCAATACTCTCTGGCAGCTACTTAGTAACCCTCGTTTCTGGGTTTTTATTCTCAGCATCTCTTTTGCCGGATTCCTGGCTTTTACGGTAAGCTATCTGGCTCAATGCCGGGTGGCGATAGAAGCGGCGCAGGGAAATGTAATATCCACTGGTAAAGCGTTCTCTCGACTGGTGAAACCGTTCTTCAGCTTGCTCTTGATCTCGATTATGTTCTCTATCGTCGTGTCTGTCGCGCTGACCTTCGTGACTCTACTATGTTTAGTGTTGGTCGGTATTCTTATAATGCTGGTCGCGGCAATTAGTAGAGGGGCAATAAGTGATAACAGCACGGGTGGCGCTGCGATAGTTTACGGGATACTTAGTATAGTCAGTATGGCCATGCTCGTACTGGCTAATTTGCTGGTTATCTTCTTCTTTGCCGCGGGTATCCTCACTGCTCCAGTGGCAATGGTGAATGAAAACGCTGGTCCCTTTGTTGCTTTGGGTAGAGCGATGAAGATATCTCGAGCGAATTTCTCGGCACAATACTGGTCTACTGTGGTAGTGGGACTTATGCAGTCAATCATCTGGCCGTCCCTAGTGGTAATTCAGTTGTTGTTGTTCATGATTGTAAAGCCATTTGCACCCACCATGGACAACACTCTTGTCGGTTCATTGGCAGGCGGGTTATCGTTAATTGTTTATCTCGGGCTATTCTCCTGCTTGCAGGCACTGGCTTATCTGGATGGGAGAAGTAGAACCGAGAGCTATGATCTACTGGTGATGGCGCGGCAAATAGGGCTGGAACAGGAGTTCAAGCGTGCATTCAGCATTACCAACCAGACGCCGGTATATTTTGATAAACAACAGCCTGCGAATGCTCAGCAATATGGCGGCTACCCGGATTATTCCCGAGCACCGGGAATGCAGATGGAAGATTATCCAACTATTGTTCCTGTTGCAGAAGTAATGTCTTATCCGGATTATAATGCGCCACCACCACCTGTCGTTGTTGGATCGGTACCGGCTGAAGCTTTAGAACAAGAAGAGGAGCAGAAGCATGATTCATAAACTGCTCATCACGCTGCTGTTTTTATCGGTTTTGTTGTCCGTTCCGGTGCTTGCACAAGCTCCGACGACACAGCAGGCACATTCTACCCTTACCACCATATTGGAGCGGCGTGAATTCGGCTCACTTCAGAAAGATTATTCCAGTATAAAGGCACCCTCATGGTGGGATAATTTCACGAAGTCCCTGGCTGACAATTGGAAAAAAGTATCTGGCTGGATGGGCAACCAGTTTTCTCGTTTAGGCGCCTGGTGGAGTCAACATTTCCCCAAAAGCGATGGGAAGGGAAACGGCTTCTGGAATTGGTGGGCCAATTCACTACCAGCGATCAGGTATCTCTTACTAGGAGTACTTTATTTGTCAGCAGCAACATTGTTGGGATTTATCGTATATCGGATATTCCTCTGGACACAGACTCGGCAAGTGATAGCCAGCTTGTTGGGAAATGGTGAATCTCTCGTCGGCGAAAAGCCGACACCACTCCCTACTGATTGGGAACGAGCACAAAGAGAGATCGAAGAGATGTGGAATAATGGCGACCAACGTGGTGCACTTCGCATGCTCCTCCGTGCTTGTCAGGCGATATTGGATATGCGCGGTATCATGCAATATGATAATTCGCGCGCCAATGGAGAAGTGCTGCGCGATCTGCGCCGCCGTGGTCGGCAGGATTTGAGCGACCTGCTGCGCTTGGTGGTGCGCCCGTGTGACCGTGTCTGGTACGGCGGGTTTAGCATTGAGAGCAGTGAGTTCATTAATGCAGTTGAGGCAGGGAAGCATCTTCGAGAAAAACTGTTGTCGGATAAAGTGTTATGAAAAAGTGGAAAGAATTGCTGCCGTTAGTTATAATCCTGCTGGTAATGGCATTTTTGTTGCTTAGTGCCCGAAGTCCATCTGTTAGCGTGGCATCTCCGGAGAGTAGCCTGGCGCTCCATTCCAGCTATAGTACCGTGCCTGAGGGCTACAAGGCGCTCTTTCTAACGTTGAATGAACTTGGCTACCAGGCAAAGCAACAAACACGTCCCTTTGACTTATTAGAAGGCAAGGGATTACTCATCATCGCTGACCCATACAAGGTGCCGATTTCTGAGCTGGATGCTCGTTCGCTGTTTGACTGGGTGCGGGAAGGCAATAGGGTGCTATTCCTTGTGGAGGAGCATCCTGAGAGCGTAATGGCTCTGACGAGTAACGAAGATTCACCGGAAAGGGAGATGATTTTCCGTGATGAAGATGTGCGCTGGATGGAGCGAGTTTACGATAAAGAGCAAGGCGAATATTCAAACGAGCAGTCGGTTCCCTACGACAAAGCAGCTTTTGTAGCGGCTGCAACCAAGGATTCCTCACTTGGCGCTACTGCGCCAGCGCTCAGTATTAAGACTAATTACCGCATTAGCAAAAATGAAGTTCTCCCGGAGAAACTGCTGGATTTACTGAAGAAATCGCCCACGCCTCTCTACGCGGACAACAAAGGTACCGCGTTGATGAGTTCAGAGGTGGGGCAAGGGAAGATATACTGGTGTACATCCCCGTGGTCTTTCTCAAATGAAGGGATCAAAGAGGAAAGCAATCTCGACTTTGTGCTTGCCCTAGCGGGTGATAAGAAGGGTGGGGTGGTACTCTTCGACGAATATCACCATGGATTTGGCAGAAATATATCAATATTAACGCTGTTACCGCGTCTTACGAATATTGGCCTGCTGCAGTTAGTTCTGGCGCTGCTATTATTGGGATTAACGTTGGCCTGGCGTTTTGGGCCTCCGCGTTTGCCGGATGCCGAGCGTTTCACTCGGTCGCGCGCAGAGTATCTGACCTCCATGGCTGGACTATTGGAACGGGCGCAGGCGACGCATGTAGTGCGTGACCGACTGGATACGCTGCTTCGTCGACGACTTTGCCGCCGCCTTGGCATTAACACAACCGCGTCTGCAGAGCAGATATTGCACACTAATGCGAATCTATTGTTGGTGAATCAACGCGATCTGGATCGAGTGCTGGCACAACTGCAGATGCTGGCAGCGCAGCCACGTCCGGAGATGCCCGCATTGTTAAATCTGGCACATGAGATACATTCATTGTTGCATGCAAAACAGAGCTAATTAGTTATTTGATGTTGAGGAGCAAACTTATGACAGTCGAGATTACTGGTAAAGCTGAGCGCCTGGTTGATGCAATCAGGATGGAAATTGGCAAAGTGGTGAAAGGGCAGGACGCCATCCTTGATGGTCTGCTCATCTGTCTGCTGGCGGATGGCCACGTGTTATTGGAAGGTGTACCGGGTACGGCCAAAACACTGATGGCCAATGCGTTAGCGCACTGCCTGCAGCTGACCTTCAAACGTATACAATTCACCCCTGACTTGATGCCCTCGGACATCATCGGGACAACTGTATATGATATGAAGACGGCGGAGTTCTTTGTCAAAAAAGGACCGGTTTTTACGGCAATTCTGTTGGCTGATGAGATAAACCGGACGCCGCCTAAGACGCAATCAGCGCTGTTGCAGGCGATGGAAGAACGCAGGGTAACCATTGACGGTGTGGATCACCCATTGCCAGAGCCATTCCTGGTAGTAGCGACGCAGAACCCGGTAGAGTATGAAGGAACATATCCGTTGCCCGAAGCGCAGCTGGATCGTTTCCTCATGAAGCTGAAAATTGATTACCCGGTAGCGGAAGAAGAGTACAACATGCTGCAGTTGCATAAGCAGGGTTTTGACCCTCATGCGCTGGCTTCGGCTATAAAGTCCGTTGTAACTCATGAGGAATTGAAAGCAGCTAAAGCGGAGATTAATACCATTGCTGTTGATGAAGGTGTGATGCGCTATCTGGTAGCTATCGTCACTGCCACGCGCACGGCACCGCAGGTGACACTTGGTGGTAGCCCGCGCGCCACGGTAGCATTGTTACGTTGCAGTCGTGCGCTAGCTGCGTTGGAGAGCCGAAACTTTATCACGCCCGACGACGTGAAAGCTGTTGCGCGTCCTGTGCTGCGCCATCGCATTATTCTGCGTGCCGAAGCAGAACTAGAAGGGTTGACCACTGATCAACTGATAGAAAGCGTGTTGGCTTCTGTGCCGGTTCCCCGATAGGAAAAAAATTAAATAGAAAAAGGGATCCACGTTTTTCTGTAGAACATATAATTGCATGGCCAATTTGGCGATGAATGGGACTCTAATTGCCGGAGAGTCCACAATATACAGGCAGAGGAGAATAATATGGCAGAGGTACGCCTCGACAACGTCTGCAAACACTTCAAAGAAGTGGTTGCAGTGGAAAAACTCACTCTTACGATTCCTGACAAGGAATTCCTCGTTTTCGTCGGCCCATCGGGTTGCGGGAAAACCACGGCATTGCGCATGGTTGCCGGGTTGGAAGAGATAACTTCCGGTCAGATTTTCATTGACAACAAGTGTGTCAATGATGTCCCGCCGAAAGACCGCGACATAGCGATGGTTTTCCAGAATTACGCACTATACCCGCACATGTCTGTATATGAAAATATGGCATTCGGTTTGCGTCTGCGCAAAGTTCCTAAAGTTGAGATTAAGGCCCGCGTACAGCGTGCTGCTGGGATGTTGGGCATGGAAGACCTGCTGGAGCGTAAGCCCAAAGCGCTATCTGGTGGACAGCGCCAGCGCGTAGCCCTGGCCCGCGCTATTGTTCGTGAGCCGAAAGTCTTCCTGATGGACGAGCCGCTCTCCAACTTGGATGCCAAGTTGCGCGTACACACCCGTGCCGAGCTTATCCGCCTGCATCGCCAGTTAGGCATCACCACCATTTACGTAACACATGACCAAGTTGAAGCCATGACGATGGGTAATCGCATCGTGGTTATGAACCAGGGTTTTATGCAGCAGATTGATAGTCCTATGCACCTGTACACCAAACCTGCCAATAAATTTGTCGCTGGCTTCATCGGCAGTCCGGCCATGAACTTCCTGCCGGCGAAGATTGCAGTGTCTGGCAATGATGTGTTGGTTCTAATCAAAGACTTCAAATTGAAATTGCCCGAGAAATACGCTGGTATGGCGAAAGTGTTTGACGGTAAAGATGTCACTTTTGGCATTCGTCCGGAGAATATCTTCGACAAATCCATCGTTCCTACAGCGTTGATTGATTCTCCCAACGTTGCCACCGTCAGTGTCGACGTGCTCGAGCCATTAGGCGCCAACGTCCTTGCTTACTTGAACCTCGGTGAAATTGATTTCCTGGCAGCTTTCGGCGCTGACACTTTAGCCACACCGGGCCAGAATATTGATATCGTATTCGATATGGATAACTGCCATCTCTTTGATATTGAGACCGAGCAGTCAGTATTTTTTGGCATCAAATAAGCGGCTGAAAAACTAAATAATAGCTAACGGCGGGGTAATACCTCGCCGTTAGCTGTATCTGTAGAATGGTATTTATTACGATTTCATTCCCGATACCATTTTTTTGTGCTAGACTAATCGTAGACGCAGAAAATATGCGTAACCACCCGATGCAGGAGAAATTAGTCATGATGCATGGAAAAATGAAGTTTATCTTGTTCGTATTGCTGGCGTTTACCAGTATATTGCCAATATGGGCAGATGAGGTAGCGGTAACGGCAACTCCTATACCCGGAGAAGGTACGGTGACTGCGGTCGCAGTACCGCCGACGAAATTTGCCATATTCTGTACCAGCGCCGATCCCAATAATCTCTTCCGGGCCGGGCAGACAATTAATCTGACAGCTCATATCCAAAACCCAGGGATAGCGCGTGAAGTGGTATTTAAATACTTACTGCTGTACGGTTTTTACTGTGTAATAACCTCAGATGCGAAGATTATCAAGTTGGAGGCCAGCAGCACTACTGATGTGGAACTAACATTCCCCGGTTCTGAGCACTTCCCCAATGGAGCTTATCAAATTTCTTCCTGGTTGGAAGGAGTGAACGTCTTCGGCGTTTCTTCATTGACTAGTTTGGGAGTGTGGAATGGCCCGGCGATCGCAATGAATGATCGTATCGGCATCAATTATCAGGCATCATTAGTGGGAGACCGAACATTGCGCGACATGGACACCTTCAAGCGCGCCGGGGTGGGGTGGCTCCGCTTTCCGCTGCGAGGCTGGTTGAATGTTGAGGGCGCACGTCCACCGCAGGTTGATATATATGATCCGTTTATCCGGGAGGCTACTAAGAGGAAATATCAGCTTCTCGCTGCATTCTTGCCGAAAGTTACCGTTGATAGGACTGTCTTCCCTGATCAAGCAGAAAAGGAATATTCCGAGTCATTACTCTCCGCCACTATGCGTTATGAGCGGCAATTGCCGTACTGGGAGCTACAGCGTATTACTGCTTCCTCTGTATATCTAAATGAGAAGGGGATCGGCTTTAACCAGTTGGTGGCTGGGCATAATGCCATTCGCAAATTCAACAATAATCTCAAACTGATCTACTCTTTCGAGAGCCCCTTCAAAGATCATGCCGAAGAACTGATGGGACTGAATGGTTTCAGCAATAATGATATTTTGGGGATGCGTTATGATTTCATTGGCATTCCGGAAAACACCACGTTATCGACACCGCCAGCGATGGGATATCCTGACTTGAAGACGGATATGAAGAAAAGTTTTAAGCGCGATACTACGGCATGGGTGACGGATTATGGCTATGATCTACAAAAAACTGTGACACGCCCGCCGCTGCCATTGCATCAGGCGGCCTTCATGGCGCGCGCGCTCATTCTAGACCGTATGGCCGGGATTGAGCGTTCCTTCTGGCGCTATGACCCCTCCTCTATCAATGAGACGCCCTTCCTGACTGAAGCAGCAGGAGCGACCCCGATGCTACTGGCTTTGCGCACCACTGCCGAGCAACTGCGCGGCGCACATTTTGCGCGAGATTTGTCATCAGCGGCATTGGGCATTCGGGCCTACTTGTTCCACTTCGATGACGACTCACACTACACATTGGTGGCATGGAGCGAACAGCAGGTGCCGTCAGGTATTACTATAAAATCTACGGCGAAGAATATTCCGATATTCGACATCTGGGGTAATGTAATAGAACTAAGTCCGGTGGATAATGTCGCCCTGTTGCAGGTCGATGAATTCCCTCGTTTCGCAAATATGGGCAAGATGAAGGATATTGAGAAGGATATTAAATTGTATCCATCATTCATTGCATTTGATCACGCTCGCCCAGCACTTACCGGGCCGGATGCCAACGTCATTAAAGTGCATCTGGTGCATGACCCCCGGATATTTAAGGGTAAAAAAGTAATCGATATCGATTTTCACGAGTGGCCTGGTAATGGGAAAGTAGACACTATGAAAGCGGTATTGATACCTAATGCGAGTGAAGATATTGTGCGTCCGCTTTCTTTCCCCCCGAACCCGCGCCCTGGACAACTGTATACGCTGTCTGTAGATATTAAAGATAATTCACGCAAGATCGGTCATTTTGACGTAATTGTGGGATACACTCCTCCAGCTCCAAATCAGTGAGTTTTACCGATAAGTTCTTGGGTTAGGCTGCGTGTCTCACCGTCGATCGAAAAGATATCTTCCAGCGTTGGTTGCGCGATTTCGTGGTGATAATTGAGCATCTCTTCAATCAGATGCGGAATATCCAGGAAAGATATCTTATGGGCCAGGAAGGCCGCAACGGCCACCTCATTGGCTGCATTGAGCACAACTGGAAGGGAACCTCCGGTGCGTGCCGCCTGGTGCGCCAAGCGCAAGCAGGGGAAGCGGGTGAAGTCCGGCGGAGAGAAAGATAATTCGCCTACCTGCAGCAAGTCAAGCGGTGCCCAGTTGTGCGGCAAGCGCGCCGGATAGCCAAGTGCATATTGTATCGGGGTGTGCATAGTGGGGGCGCCCAGCTGCGCCAGCAGTGTACCATCGCGGAAAGCCACTAACGAATGTACGATGCTCTGCGGGTGGATTATTATGCGAACTTTTTCCAGTGGCAAGCCAAACAGGTGACTAGCTTCAATTACTTCCAATCCCTTGTTCATCAGTGTCGCTGAGTCAATGGTGATCTTCGCGCCCATCTGCCAAGTCGGGTGCCGCAGCGCTTGCTCGGGCGTCACGTGTTCCAACTCAGTATCGGTGAGGTCCTTCAATGCGCCCCCCGATGCTGTAAGTAGAATGTGATCAACTCCAGCGATATCCTGCCCTTGCAGACACTGAAAAATTGCGCTGGGCTCGCTATCCACGGGGATCAGTGTGGCATTGCCGTTTTTTACTGCTTCCATGATTATCTCGCCGGCCATGACGATA
>JBBRXO010000006.1:0-64034 GCA_038248345.1 Armatimonadota bacterium
AAGAAAGAAAGCGTGGATGTGGACGAAGAGATGGATGAGCTGTACGTAGATATGTGAGGAGTCGGGCCGCATGGTGCAAACCCCACATAAACCACAATATGGCGCACTGGAGATCCTCAAATACATCGGGCCGGGGCTGCTGGTCACCGTCGGGTTCATCGACCCGGGCAACTGGGCGACTAACGTGGCGGCGGGGGCGCAGTTCGGCTATGCCCTTCTCTGGGTAATCAGCTTATCCACCATCATGCTCATCCTGTTGCAGCGCAACGCTGCGCATCTGGGGATAGCCACCGGGCTGTGCCTCTCGGAGGCCAGCACGCGCTACTTCCGCCCGTGGGTGAGCAGGTCACTGCTTGGCAGCGCCATGCTGGTGGCGGTATCCACGGCACTGGCGGAGATCCTCGGCGGGGCGATCGGGCTGCAGATGCTCTTCCCCGCCATCCCCTTGCCTGTCGGGGTCATTTTGACTACTGCATTTGTCCTCTGGATGCTCCTCACCAATTCATATCGGCGTCTGGAGAGCTGGATAATCGGCTTCGTCTCCATCATCGGCATCTCTTTCATTGTCGAGCTGGCTTTTCTGCATAATATCGCCTGGGGCACTGTCGCCAGTAGCTGGGTCACACCGCAGCTCCCCCACGGCGCGGTGCCCACCATCATGGCGCTACTCGGTTCAGTGGTAATGCCGCACAACCTCTTCCTGCATTCCGAAGTTATCCAGAGCCGCCAGTGGAATCTGGAGGACGAAAAGGTGATTGAACGACAATTCCGCTTTGAGTTCCTCGACACGCTTTTTTCCATGGGCATCGGCTGGGCCATCAACAGCGCCATGATCATCGTCGCCGCCGCCGTCTTCTTCAGCAGGCAAATTCAGGTGGTGGATCTGCAACAGGCGAAAATGATGCTGGAGCCGCTGGTAGGCCCGTCTGCGGCGATCATCTTCGCGCTGGCGTTGTTAATGGCGGGGTTGGCCTCCTCGGTCACCGCCGGCATGGCGGGCGGCAGCATCTTCGCCGGCATCTTCCGCGAGCCATATGACATCCACGACCAGCACTCGCGCCACGGCGTGGTCATCACCCTCGGCGGTGCAGCGCTGGCGATTCTCCTGCTGGTCTTCCTCCGCGTCAACGTCTTCAGCGCGCTCATCTTCTCGCAGATAGCGCTCAGCATCCAGCTCCCCTGGACCATCTTCGCCCAGCTCGCCCTCACCTCATCCAAAGAGGTAATGGGGCGCCACGTCAACACCCCCCTGGAACGCGCCGGCCTCTACGCCATCGCCCTGATAGTGTCAGCGCTGAATGTCATGCTGGTTTGGGTGGTTAGTAAACCGTAGCCCGCGCCCGCCGTGGCGCGATTACGACGTGGGTAGGGGCACAAGGCTTGTGCCCACGTCGTAAACATACAATTCAATTGGTCATGCCTCCGCTACCCCGTTCAGTGGGCACATGCCATGTGCCCCTACAATACGAGAGTTCATTGTATCACCCATTAAACAGGAGTTCCCCTACCCCATGCCGAAAGATAACTGGACGGGCGAGGGAAAGGTGATACGTGCCGCCAATTAAGCCGAACAATATGGAAGATAAGCATTACCAGGATCTGCTGCACGAGTCGGAGCTGGTGGTGGCTTTCGTGCGCATGGCGATGGTGGCGCTGGCGGTTATTATCCCTTCGGTTACCGGCATTAATCAGGAGATGCGGGCGGGTCTGCAGTACTCCATCGGCTTTGCGCTAACCTACCTGGTACTCTTCTTTGTGCTGCGCCAGTTTCGCGTCGTTGTCCCCGGTGCCCGGTTGACTATGCTGTTGCTGGATGGCACGCTGGTACTGACCTGGGTGATGCTCACCTGGCAAGATTCCACCGGTATTGCCGGGTCGCCGCTCTTCCCGCTCTGCTATGTGGTGGTGATCATCGGGGCGCTGTGGTTTGAGGCACTGGGGGCGATGCTCACCGCCGCTGCATTGACGTCGACCTACCTCTTTATTATCTACCGCCTCTCCGGTGACCCGCTGGTGCTGACGGCGGCAATCTACCGCGAGGTGAGTTTCCTCTTTATCATTGCTATCCTCAGCGGGTACCTGGTAGATAAGCAGAAGCGCGAACGGGCGCAACAATCGAAATCGCGCGAATTGCTCGGGCAATATCAGGCACGTTTCGAGGCGGCGCAGGAAGTCTACGAGATGCTCATCCCCACCGCGTTACCCAAGGTGCCCGGGGTGGAGCTGGGCACGCGCTGGCGTCCGGCGATGCTCGAAGGCGGCGGCGATTTCCTCGATGCCGCGCTCCTCCCCGACGGCAGCATCGCGATAACCATCGCCGACGTCTCCGGCAAATCGTTGCGGGGATCGCTGAAATTACCGATCTTCAAGGCGGCATTCCAGGCCAGTGTGCAGGTCTGGCAGGACCCGGGCGAGATACTTACCCAGGTGAACCGTATCGTCTACCCCACGTTGCAACCGGAGATGTTCATCAGTGCCTGTGTAGTGATTATTGATCCGGTGCAAAACACGCTGCGCTACGCTAATGCCGGGCAAGACCCACCGGTATACTTCAGCCCGGCCAGCGATACTAACTTCCCGCTGGAGAGTGGCGGCCTGCTGCTGGGCATTGATGACCATGCAATCTACTTCACCGAGCAGGTGTACATGTTGCCGGGCGATACCCTTTGCCTCTACACCGATGGTGTCACTGAGGCACGCAACCCCGCCCATGAGGAGTTCAGTACCGAGCGGGTATGGGCCGAGGTAAAAGTGTTGGCGAAACGTGAACTAACCGCCGACAACATTGCCGGAGAGATATTTGACGCGGTGAATAAATTCATGGACGGCGCCATACGCCACGACGATTTGACGATACTGGTGATGCGCTTCCAGCCGGATGATGTAGTTAAGTGAGAGTTTGGGGTTGATGATCGTTGGTTTTACCTACCCCCCCACCCCCTTCCCGCGCCGGGAAGAGGGCCGGGGGGTAGGTCGGTCAGAGGCTAAAGTGCGCTTCCCCGCAACCCGACTTAATTATGAGCTACTAGCGAACAATGGCTCTCAAACGGCTACTAACATAGCCTCGGGTGAAGCCCGGAGGCGGCTTTTTTTTCCTTCACCGGGTTTCGCCCGGGGCTATGTTAGTAGCTCACTATTTGGTTATTGCCCGTAGTAGCCCGTTCTATATTATTGATACTAAAACCTTGTTTTTATGATTGTTGCGTGGGCTAAACGAACTAATCAAACGCCTGCTGCGCCCCCGGTTGCACGGATATAATTGATATCGGGCCAAATAATTCCTCTTGTACTACCACAATCCGGTGCATGCGCATCAGCTCCAGCATCGCCAGGAAGGTGACGATGACCTCCAACCGCGTGGGCAAACCGCCATCAATAGTGAGGAAGAAGTCGACGAAGGCAACGCCGGTCGGGCAGGAATCCAGGCGTTTCAGGATATTGAGAACCTGTTGGCGGATAGTGACACGCGCCCGCGCAACCTCGCGCACTTGCGGCTCTGCCGCCTCCACGCGTGCCAGCACCTCTTGCAACGCCGACCAAAGACTGAAGGCATCGGGGTTGCCCGCCAACTCCGGCGACGGGCGCATAAAGGTGAGATGGGGCACTATCTCGGAGCGGGAGAAGAGGCGTTTCCGCTCCTCGGCGCGCAGCTCCAGTTCACCCGCCGCAGCCTTATACTGCTGATACTCCACCAGTTTGCGCACCAGCTCAGCACGGGGGTCTTCCTCTTCCACCTCATCCTCGATTAACGCCGGTGGGCGCGGGAGCAACATGCGGGATTTGATCTCCAACAACGTCGCCGCCATCACCAGAAACTCCGAGGCGACTTCCATATCGAGTTGCTGTAAGAGCGCCATGTATTCGAGGAATTGCGCCGTGATTTTAGCGATAGGGATGTCGGATATATCAATTTCTTGCCGCTTGATCAGATAAAGTAAAAGGTCAAGCGGGCCTTCGAACAGCGGCAAACTCACCGGATACCCGGTAAAGCGCGACATCTGCTCGTCGGAGATATTTGCTGTAATGTTGGCAGTATACATAACGACGATATCCTCTGCAATTATCCCATACTATTCTACGCTAAAAAGAACATCCCCACATCCGTTATTATACCACAAATAGTGTGTTGTGGGAATAATTATGCTGTAAATAGTGTCGTAGCATGGGCGTCCCGCCCATGAACAGAACAATTAGTGTCCGAGTATAATGAAAGAATCGTAGCATGGGCGTATCGCCCATGAGTCGGGGTCTTCATGAAATGCTGATGAGAATGAACTTCTCATGGGCGGGACGCCCATGCTTCGCTTTTTAGATTTATGGTAATATTACTGAGATGGATAGCAGATGGAAAAGCTGGGCGAAGGTGGCGTTGATTGTGGCGACGACGATCTACGGGGTCGTTTGTGCGCTTGACTATGAGAAATCGTACTTCATCCACGGGGTCGACCTGCTCATCCACGAATCCGGGCACATGATCTTCGGCATTTTCGGCAACCAGACGCTGATGATTATGGGCGGGACGTTGCTGCAATTGATCATGCCGCTACTCTTCGTCGGATATTTCTTTTTTCGCAAGGAGTGGTACAGCACCGCGGTGACGGGCTGGTGGTTCGGGCAGAATTTCTTCGATGTAGCGGTATATATCCGCGATGCGCGGGCGCTGGCGCTGCCGCTGGTGGGGATAGGCACAGATGACCCCATCCATGACTGGAATTATCTGCTTTTTCACTGGCACGTACTGGCCCGTGATCAGCAGATCGCCAACTTATTCGCCGGCATCGGCTGGATTATCTTCTTCGTCGTCTTTATCGTCGGATGCTATTTTGCCTTCCCTCATGATGAAGAAGAAATTCCACCGCCGCCGGTATTGCATGACTATGACAAACCGATCACAAATTACCTGCAAAGCGAAAAAAAATGACTAACTTTCATTGACACCCCGGATACCCCTACGTATAATTCGACTGTGATAAAAGAAACATTTTACATCTCGCGGATGCGGGCAATAATATCTCTGTTCATATTCGGTTTTCTTTTCCCTGTTATGGGCGTACGCGCACAAACACCCACTTCGCCGGTGGATGAGCAAATTAACCGCGCCGAGACGCTGGGGATCAGCGGGGATTATTCCGGGGCGATAGCATTGCTCAACGGCTTGGTACAGCGCAACGCTGACAATGCACGCGCTTACCAGGTGCTAGCCATCTGGCAGGAAAATCGACTGCTGCACAGCATTGAAGTGCCGACAGATAATATGCAGGAGCGCCAGCAGATGCTGCGCGAACGAATCTACGATGTCCGCTATCGCGATGGCATTCGTGATTTGCTCGATACTTGCGCGCGAGGTATGATCAATCTCCCCGAAGCTCGCGCCTTGCGGCAGCGGGCACAGCTACTCACCAGCCAAGAGTTGCCCATCACTATGACGGAGTTCACTCCGCTGGTGCTGCCCGGCAACCCGGCTGTCTTCACTTATACTATCAATGATACCCAGCTCCCACCCGAACAATTGGGGATACGCCGCTCGCTGATCACCACCACGCCGTTGCCGACCTCGGTGCGTCTGCAAAAAGACCCGAAATACGGCGCGAATCCGACACCAGACAAACCAGAATATGCCAACTGGACCTTCCCCAACGTGCTCTATGCCTACGAATTTGCCGGGGATAGCCGTACGTGGAATCTACGTTTCCGCGTCCTCTGGCAGAATGTCCCCGACCGCGCCGATATTCGTACGAACCAGGCACGGCAAGTGGCCCAGTTTATGTTGCGCCTCTCCGGGTTGGTTCGCGCCAACTCCGGCCTGGGTCCCCGCTTCAGTGAGGATGGCGTCGTAAACATCTGGCTGGCCGAGGAGGGCGAGGTGGGCGCGGAGGTGTACGGCGAAAATATCTACGTTTATCAAGTCGCCGCCGCCCGCACCGATCTGGAGTGGGTGCGCGAGATGATGCATGAATATGGCCACCAGACCCTCCCTACCGTGGGCGGATATGTTGATCCAGAATGGGCGGCCAGTGGACGGCTGGGCGAGCGGCTCTTCCTGCGCTGGCTTTTCGCCAACCCTGACGCTGACCTGGATAATCGCGGCTGGACATTGGGATTAGATCCCGTTCGTTTGCAGGAACGTCGCATCAATGTACTCGAGCGAAAGTTCGCCGCCGTGGGGCCGGATAATAAGATGCTATTGGGGACCGATGTGGACGCAATGGACAGCTTCGTCGGCATGGCGCTCTATCTGGATGTAACCCGCGGAGGAAAATGGCTGGCCAAAACACTGGGCGAGGTGAAGACACCCTCCTACGCGGGCAAGCAAGGGTTTCTGAACACAGTTGTCGCGCTGGAGAAAGCCAGCCAGAATGTTGACCAGCCCACCGTCACCCTGCGCCTGCGTGACCTGCCGGAGAAACTACCATTGTGGGTTTATCTGGAGACGGGCAACTGGGGAGGCACGATAGACCGGGCTGACCATATGAACCTGACTATAACCGCCACCGTTGATGGCAAAGATTGCCCGGTTACCCCCGCTGGCTCCTTCCACACCGGTGATATCACTGCCGGATGGCATGTAATAACTCTCAAAGCCGACGGCGGACTACCCAGCTATCGGGAGTTACGGTTAATGCGTCCGTAACAGCCATGCTTCCGGTTTACAAGTGTACATGCTCTTCCGCCGCCAGCTCATCGGTCTCAATTTGTACAGTCTGGTGTCGGATATCAAAGCGCTCGTGCAGCACCTGGCGAATCTCTTCCAATTTACCGCAGCAAAAATCACATCGCTGCAAGACCACATGACAGCTCAACGAGATGTTACCGCTGGTGATGGTCCAGACGTGCAGGTCGTGTATCTCCGTCACGCCGGTGATCGCCAACAGCGCCTGGCGAATCTCCTCAATATCAATATGCTTGGGGGTGGATTCCAACAGTATATCCACCGCCTCACGCAACAATGAGAAGGAACTGATGAGAATAAGGATCGATATTCCAATGGCCAGGATAGGATCAGCGATACGCCAGTTATAAAGTAAGATCAACACGCCGGCGCCAATAGCCGCCACCGACCCCAGCGCATCACCCAGCACATGATAAAATACCGCGCGCATGTTGAGTGAGTGCGCATGGTCGCGATGCAAGAGCGCCGCTGCTACGATATTCACCACCAGCCCGCCAGTGGCGATGATCAGCAGCCCCTGCCCACCCACTTCCGGCGGATTCTGCATACGAATAATCGCCTCCCAAATTATGAAACCGGAGATGCTCAGCAACGCCACTCCGTTGAACAGCGCCGCCAGTATCTCCAACCGATGATAACCAAAAGATTTGCGCGCATTAGCCGGACGTTTCGCAAACATGTAGGCGAACATAGCCACCAGCATAGCAGCGATATCCGTGAGCATATGCCCGGCGTCGGAGAGCAACGCCAAGCTATGAGTCATTATGCCACCTATTACCTCGGCAAAGAAATAAATGGTCGTAATCACCAATACGATCATTAATCGCCGCCGGAAGCCTTCTCTATTCCCCTCGTCTTCACTATCATTATGATTATGCAAACTTTCACTCTCCATTTTTAGCTCCCCATTAGTTTAGCATAAATATCAAGTTAATCAGAATGCGCTTTCTGAAATAGTACCCACTTACCGGTCTTTTCATGGCCATTGTGCATTCCACTTCCCATGTTGTTGACTTCCGGCCATTGCACTCGTACAATTTAGCAGGTAATGTGGTGTATACGCAGGGGTTAGCCGCGTTCGCTACTGGGTATGGAGAATATATGCGGATTGCAATAATGTTGACGCTGGTGCTAATGATGGCTGTCCTGGGAGCGGCGCAAGCGCTGAACAGGACGGAAACCGGCACAACAGTTATACCTCGAAGTATGATGAGCGATCTCGATGTCAACTTTCGCGGCAGTGACGCGATTTTGCTGGCAAAGAGTATTATGCTCAAGGTTCGTGATACGCACACGCTCTATCCAGCATACTCTATGCCGCTGTATAATGACCGCACCACGAAAATAATCTCCGCCGCGCAATCATTTGAGCTGTTAGCGCGAACCCTCGTCCCCTGGTATGAAACAGGCGCCTGCCCGGATATGGTCACCATTACCATACCGACGGTCGCCCCCCCGGCATTACAACCATTATTGGAGCCACCGACCGAAGGTGACACCCACGCCGTACGCACCGAGGAGATTTATCTCGTCGTTTCGCGCATGTTGCCAATCATCGCAAAAATGAAAACATTGCCGGATTCATTCGTCTTGGGGAAGACGCCGCAGACACAATACAAATTCACCACCGCACAAATGATCACTGCCATGGCCGCAGTATTGCAGGATGCCAATGAGTCGATGGAACTTCCCCGCACGGTGGAGGCTCCGCTCGTAAAATCGCCGAAATATTGGAATGTGCTAGATAGCCCACTTGCCATCAAACGCCCGCGCCAGCCCGTCCAAACAGTAACGCTGCAGCTCCCCGGCATAGTGCCGGATAACCGCGGCCCGGTACTACCCTTCGTGGATGAGAATCTGCCAATATACATGACGTGGGCACGCCCCAAACACCCGATGGCCACTATCGCAATACCAGAGCAGGAACATTTAGACTCGGTATACAATTGGAAACATAGCTCTCCTGGTTTTTTTGCCGTTGATGCGGCGGATTATTTCTCCAAAGGTAACAACACCGGCAACGCGTTGCAGCAGCGGTTGGATTACGATACCATCGGGCCATCGCTGCACCCACCCTTCAAAATGGTGAAGTTACCGGTGACGCCGCAATTCTACGCTACCTGGCACCCCGTCGCACCTGATAAAATAGTCGACGTCGTCGAGGACGCTCCCGTGCTGCAATTACCCCCCCGGCGTATAGTCTCTCGGATGATCAACCCTTCTACTGCGGATATAACGGTAATATTGAATGGCCAGGAAGTAACCCTCCCCTTTCTGGAAGGACGTTGGCTGGGTGACCTGTACAGTGGGAAGATAAGCGTGGAAATCCGCCCGCAAGGAGACCTGCGTCTCGCCCAAATTCGTATCGACAACAACGCATGGTATCTGATGAGCGGCGACCAGACTAACACCGCCGACTACAACACACAACTGATCCGCGACGGCTGGCATTCCATGACCATGAGCGCCGTCGATAAATCCGGACGCGGCATCAACCACACCGTCTACTTCCAGGTACGCAACGGCAAAATGAGTAACCACATCACCCGCCCAGAAACGGCTGATGGTGAAGTATAAGAAAGCCACCCCGTAAACGAGGTGGCTGTGAAATCCCTTCTTTTCTCTTCGTGTCTTTGTGTCTTCGTGGTTCCGTCTTACTCTACTGTGACGCTCTTCGCCAGGTTGCGCGGCTGGTCGATGTCGAAGCCGAGGTAATCAGCACAGAAGTACGCCAGTAGTTGCAGCGGCAGTACCGCTAATATCGGAGTGAATAACTCTTCCGTGCGCGGGATGGGGATTACGTCGTCGGCGGATTTGCCCAGATCCTTGTCGTCCTTCGCGCCTACGGCGATGACGTGCCCTTCACGCGCTTTCACTTCCTTGATATTCGAGAGCATCTTGTCATACACACTACCCGGCACCGCAATGGCCACCGTGGGGCACTCCGGGGTGATGAGGGCGATGGGGCCGTGCTTCATCTCGCCAGCGGCGTAGCCTTCGGCATGGATATAGCTGATCTCCTTGAGTTTCAACGCCCCCTCCAGCGCAGTGGGGAAGTTCACCCCGCGGCCCAGGTAGAGCATCGAGTTTACGTTATGGAAGCGGCGGCTAAAATCCTTCACCATCTCATGCTCTTCCAGCACTTCCTTCATCTGCTCGGGGAGTTTCTCCAGTGCGATGATCAGTTCGGCGGCGCGTGCAGCGGAGAGCATACCGCGCTGCTCGCCCAGGTAGAGCGCCAGCAGGTACATCACCATCAACTGCGTGCTATAGGCCTTGGTGCTGGCGACGGCGATCTCTGGGCCGGCGTAGGTGTAGAGCGTACTGTCCGCCTCGCGGTCGACCGAACTGCCCACCACATTGGTGATAGCCAGCACGTGTGCGCCGCGTTCCTTGGCCTCGCGCAGCCCCGCCAATGTGTCGGCGGTCTCGCCGGACTGGCTGATGATGATCGCCAACGTGTGTTTGTCGATGACCGGGTCACGGTAGCGGAATTCGCTGGCCACGTCGATCTCCACCGCCAGCCGTGCCAGCTGTTCAATGGCGTATTTGCCCACATAGCCTGCATGGTAGGCGGTGCCGCAGGAGATGATCGAGACCTTGGTGATATTGCGCACTTCTTCGGCGGTGAGATTAAAACCGGGAAGAATTACTCCCGTGCGGTCATCGCGCAGACGTCCGCGCAGCGTCTCCGCCAGCGCCACCGGCTGCTCATTGATCTCCTTCAGCATGTAGTGCTTGTAGCCACCCTTCTCCGCCGCCAGCGCGTCCCACTGCACGATTGATACCTCCGCCGTCACAGGGGTGCCGTCCAGCGTGGTGAGGGTGATGCCATCGGCGGTTACTACCGCGACTTCACCGTTTTTCAGGTAGGTCACTTTGCGGGTATGCATGAGGATAGCGGGCACATCAGAGGCGACGAAATTCTCCTCATCTCCGTGTCCCAGAATCAGCGGGCTATGCAGGCGCGCCGCCACCATCGACTCCGGCTCATCCTTACAGATCGCCACCATCGCGTAGGAACCTTCGATAAGCTTCAACGTGGCGCACACCGCATCATAGAGGTTACCCGCATAAAATTTTTCGATCAGGTGCGCCAGCACTTCGGTGTCGGTCTCCGAGGTGAAGACGTGGCCCTCTGCCTGGAGTTGTTCACGTAACTGCAGGTAGTTCTCTACAATACCGTTATGCACCACCGAGAATTTACCCGAGCAATCGCAATGCGGGTGCGAGTTCTTATCACTCGGTGCCCCATGCGTGGCCCAGCGTGTGTGCCCGATGCCCAGATGGCCATGGACGGGAGCTGAGTGCAGCTCTTTCGTCAGGTTCTCCAGTTTGCCCTTGCGGCGCTTAACAACGACCTCACCATCCGAGAGGATAGCCACCCCCGCCGAGTCATAACCACGGTACTCCAACTTCGCCAGACCCTCGATGAGAATCTGCGTGGCATTGGCCGTCCCGATATATCCCACAATTCCGCACATATTATTTGCTCCATTCTTTGCTGTTGCTGATTATACTGGTTTGCGTTCCTATGCTATTATATGTTATCGCTGAGGGGGGTGCAAGTGAAAGCCACCTTCCCATGCTTAATGTTTGAACCCAGATTAACTTGATTATAAGGATTTTCCTGATAACTAAGCAAAATACTCCATACCGTCTCGATTATCAAGCAAATCCTTTTACTCTGGCGAATCCAGGTTCAGGCAGAGCGCGCTTTAGCGTGCTTGCCGTTGTTAACCACCTCCTTCAGGGAGTGGTGTATCAGGAGACCACATATGCCCACAACCTACATAACCAACATCACCGCTATCACCATGGACGCGCAGAATACTATCTTTGATGATGCCACCATCGTCATTGTCGATGAACGGATCACCTTTGTCGGGCCATCATCTGCTCCGCCGGCGCTGGCGGTGGGTGCGGAGATTATTGATGGGGCGGGGATGGTGGCTATCCCCGGGCTGGTGAACGCGCATACGCATGTGGCGATGACGCTCTTTCGCGGGGCGGGGGACGATTTGCCGTTGATGACCTGGCTGACGGAGCATATCTGGCCGGTAGAGGCGCGCATGACGGACGACGACGTCTACTGGGGATCACTGCTGGGCGTGGCCGAGATGTTGCGCGCGGGGGTGACCTCTTTCCAGGATATGTACTGGCACCTGCCTGCCACCGCGCGCGCGGTGCGCGAGAGTGGCATCCGCGCCTGCCTCAGCGGGCCAATTATCGGAGCAATGCCTGGTAATGAGGACGCAGTGGCGTGTGCGGCGGAGCAAATACGCGCCATCAATGGTGAAAATAACCCTCTCCTCACCGCCTGCTTCGGGCCACACGCGCCCTACACTGTGCCCCCGGCGATGCTGACGCAGATCATCGACGCAGCAGGTGAGCTGGGCGTGCGCATCAATATCCATCTGGCAGAGACCGCTGGCGAGGTGGCGGGGCACATCGCGCAATATGGTGCCACCCCGGTGAAGCACCTGCACCAGCTCGGGTTGTTCAACGTCCCGGTGACCGCCGCGCATTGCGTACACTTCTCCCCCGAGGAGATTGAAATACTGGCGGCCGCTGACGCTGTGGTGGCGCACTGCCCCAGCAGCAACATGAAGCTGGGCAGCGGCATCGCCCCCGTGCCCGCGCTGTTGCGCGCGGGAGTGCCGGTAGCGCTGGGCAGCGACGGCGCAGGGAGCAACAACACGCTGGATATCCTGCGCGAGGTGCGCCAGGCGGCGCTGCTGCACAAGGTAATGGGAGACACCACGGCGGTGAGCGCAGCGCAAGCGCTGCGCATGGCCACGGTGAGTGGAGCGGCGGCGCTGGGGCATGCCGACATCGGCGTACTCGCCCCCGGCAAACTGGCCGACATCACGCTGCTGGACTTCAACTGCGCCCACCTGCAACCCTCCGCTGGCCGCCAGCAGAGCCACCTGGCCTATGCAGCCAGCGGGCATGACGTTAATACGGTGATCGTTCACGGAAAAGTACTGCTGCGCAACCATCAGCTGACCACAATTGATGAGAAATTGATTTTTACGAAGGTGGAGGAGATAGCGCGGAGGCTATTTTAGGCGAATGCTAACCTTGACGCGTATTATCCCTTCCGGTAAAATTATCTAATTGAAATTGACCTGCCCGCGTGACGGATTCCAAAGGAGCAGAAAGTGCAAAAGTTCTTAAAAGATTGGCGCAACAGTGCGCTGATTGTAGCGGCGATATTGATCGTCATCCTCATCATCTTCATAAAAACCGGTGGCGAGCGTACGAATTCTACGTTAGTCCGCGTGGGCACGAAGAATATAACAGTGTCCGATCTCAATGCAATTATGAAGAAACGCTTCGGTGAACAGATGGTAAAACAGACTGTCTCAGACATGCTCATCCAGACTTATGCCGAAATGAAGAATGTCTCCGCAAATGAACGTGAAATTGATCAACTGGTAAACCAGGAGAAGCGCGTTGCCGAACAACAGGGAAAATCACTGGATGATGACCTGAAGGCGAGCGGCCTCACCATGGAAGCATTCCGCGAGCAAGCACGCTCCATGGCCTTGCGTGCCAAGCTAGTGGTACCTGGAGAAGAGATTGCCAAGGTTTTGCAGGAGATCGTAAAAAGCAACGACCCCAGTCTGACCTATCCGCAAAGCTACCGCATTCGCACATTGTATTACTCCAACGAAGAATTTGCCAAACAATCACTTGCCATGCTGCAAGGTGTGAAGGATGACGAAGCGGGCAAAATACAACTGGCACAGGTGGCAGGGAGCGCACTGAATGCAAGCACTGCGATGAATATCAACCGCTATACTATTGAAGGTGATAAAGATACCCTAGACGTTGAGCTAATTGCCGCTCTCAAGGATTTACAACCGAATATGTGGAGCGAACCGACGAAGATGCACATCTCCAGCAAAAAACCTCCTAAAGATGAAAAAGAAGCGGAAGCGATGAAAAGCTATCGCCGGATCATCCAATTGATAGAAGTGGTGCCGGAAGAGAAGCCGACCTTGGAAAACCGTAACATCATCATAGCCATGGATATCATCCAGCAGAAACAGGACTATTACCAGAAATTCAATCAGATTGAAGCAGAAGCCCGCCAGAAGATTGACGTTACCTTCCTGAATAACGATTTCCCCATTGCGGTGAAATTCTTTAACGATCTGTACAAACAGAACCAACCGATACCCGGCGCTGATTCCTTCGGAGGATCAGCGATGAATGTCACGCCGGGCCCGCTGCCAGCACCCGATGCAATACCGACACCACCCGGGGCAGGTAAATAAACCAGCAACAACGGGGTGGCCTACCGGCCACCCCGCTTTTTTTACAAAAGGATACCTCGCTATGTCACATCCTATAACCATCGTCGGCCTCGGGCCTGCCGCAATGAACCTGGTACCGCAGGGAACTGTGAATCTATTGCGGTCAGCGCGGCTGGTAATATTGCGTACCGGCAGGCACCCAGCAGCAGAAGAGCTCTCCGCTGCTGGGGTAAATGCGACTACCTGCGATGACCTGTACGAGACAAAAGCTACCTTTGAAGAGGTTTACGCCGCCGTGGTACAACGCGTGCTGTCCGCAGCAACTGACGGCCCGGTGGTATATGCTGTCCCGGGGGATCCACTGGTGGCTGAGCGCACCGTACAGGGTTTGTTGGCAGCCGCACGTGCTGACAAAAAATTGAATATACAAGTGATCCCCGCGCTGGGTGCGCTTAACATGATATTGGCCCGGCTGCAACTTGATCCCGGCGATGGCATGTTACTGTTGGATGCCCGCGACCCACAATTGCGCCCCGCCAATGAAGCGCCCGGTATCGCTGATCATGACGCCTACCACGGCGCGCAGCCACGCGTGAACCCGACGTTGCCGACGCTCTGGTTTCAGGTGGACACCCCGCTGGTGGCCAGCGACCTGAAGGTGATCCTGCTGGAGCAATATCCGCCGGAACACCGGGTGACTGTGCTCACCGCCGTGGGTGCCGCGGATGAGCAGGTGACGGAGATACCGCTGGAGGATCTCGACCGCGAAGTCGCCATCAATCACCTCACCAGCCTTTTCGTCCCCGTGCTCCCCGCCGTGCAGCGTCGGCATACGGTAACAGACCTGCGTGCTATCATGGCATTGCTCCGCGCTCCGGGCGGCTGCCCGTGGGATCGCGAGCAGGATATGCTGGGTATGCGCCGCACTATCATCGAGGAAGCCTACGAGACGGTGGAGGCAATCGAGAAGGACGACCCGGAGAACATCGCCGAGGAGCTGGGCGATCTGCTGCTGAATATCATCTTCGTAGCGCAGCTGGGTGCCGAAGAGGGCGTCTTTGATCTCGATGACGTGGCAGGCACACTGGCGGGCAAGCTCATCCGCCGCCACGCGCACGTCTTCGGGCAGGTGGAGGCCGACACCGCCGGTGCCGTGCTGCAGAGCTGGGAGAAGATCAAAGCCAGTGAGCGGGCGGAAAAGGGTGAACACAGCATCTTCGACGATGTTCCGCAGGCGCTCCCGGCACTCTCCCGCGCACAGAAACTGCAGAAACGCGCCGCCCGTGTCGGCTTCGACTGGCCCGATTACCGCGGCCCCTTGCAGAAACTACATGAGGAACTGCAAGAGACGCAGGAGGAGCTGGGGATCATGGACACCTGGGAACTTCCTGCTATCCTCGCGGATCCACTGACTCCTATGTCGCAATTGCCGCCACTCACTGCCGATCCGGCACGCCTAACCCACGAAGTAGGCGATATCCTCTTCGCCGCCGTCAATCTCGCCCGCTTCCTGCATTTAGACGCCGAAGAAGTACTGCGCGAAGCCAACGCCCGCTTCGTCCGCCGCTTCACCCGGGTGGAAGATGAGGTGAAACGACAAGGCAAATCTATGGAACAGATGACCGTTGCCGAGATGGATGTAGTGTGGTTGGAGATCAAAGGGGAAGATTGAGGGGATAACGCAGCACCTCGTCACCCCTCCAGAAACACCCGAGCCGGGGCACCGTCAGCGCCCAGTAGCAACATGGGGGCACAGGTGAGGCGGTAGTCTCCGGGGGGAACGTTGTGGAGGTTCAGGCCTTCTACAATTATGATACCGGTGGAGAGGAGTAGCTCGTGGACTTCGCCGTTGCCGCCGTATTTCTCGATTGAAAGCCCATCGACGCCGACGAGTTTCACGCCCAGACCAGAGAGCAGGATAGCCGTGTCGATGGCCAAGCTGACGAAATCGGGGTCGAAATCTACCTCATTTTGTGCCCAGCGGATCGAATTGCGCGTACGAAAAAGCACCCGCTCTACACCGATCAGATGCTGTTCTGCCAAGGTATCCACGGTTATCTGCGCTACATCCGGCAAGTAGATTACCTTGCATTTGCCGATCAGCGCCGCTGGGTCAAGCTGATCGACAGTGACGGGTGAGACCGAGAAGTGCGTAGGTGCATCGACATGCGTACCCGCATGGGAACCGATGCCCCAGCGCGATAGCTTCACGTGCTCACCGAACGTCTCACGTTCCACCCCCGGATCACCGGGCCAGCAGGCCATGCCCGGAGAAATCGGCAACGTTATATCATAAATCATCGTTTTACTAGCTCCCGTACCACACCATCAACGTGCGCAATGTCGCGCGATCCGCTAGATATCGCAGACGGAACTGCTCTGTCGGCACCTTAAAGAAGGGTATCCGTCCATGACGGCGGTCAACGATCTGAATCGCCCGCTCCATCGCCTGCGCGTCAATATGCGTCAGTTTGCGCCCGAGGGCATCGGCCCGGGCGAACCAGAGGATGAACGGCGCGGTGAGTAGCAGCGCCCCCAGCCCCTCCAGATATGACCGCCTGAAGAAGAATGGCCCGAAAAAGGCCAGGCTGGTGAAGCGCATGTGGAAGTAGCGCTCCAGCGCTGCCGCCGCCGCTGCACTGGGGATACCGAAAGATTTATCCAGCTCCATGAAGGTGACTGTTGGGAAGCCGGGGTACAATTTAGGTACTACTCCGAAACCCATAATCATATTCATGTTATTAGTAAGACGCTCACCGAGGTTGGCCGGGGCATTTATCCGATCAGCGCGTCCATATGCAGCGAGAAGCTGGCGAAAAAGCTGGCGTGCCCCCAAACCCGGTTGCACGCGCGGTAATTCATCGGCCCGCGCCGCCGCTACCACCTTGTCCGTAACTACCTTAAGGAAGTCCGACAGTTTGCGCCCTTCCATCTCCCCTATCCGTGGGGTGCGCAACAGCGCCGCCATATTCACGCAGGCAAGCAACTTGCGCGTGATATCCAAATCAGGAATCACCATTATCGACTCTAGACTCTCACTCAACCGGCAGAGCTGCGGCCAGCTCAGCTTCACGCGGTCATAAAATGGCGCTGGCTCAATACCCACTACTGACTCCGGCAGCGCCAGCGGTAGCAACCCCAACAGCGCTTGCCGATGTCCAGGGATGGCGCGGCCTTTGTTCTCCGCCACCGCCGGGCAATCAAAACGAATGTCTATCCGCACCTGTTTTCCCAACGGGTTGAACATGAAAGGAAAAAGGCGGCACGGCAGCGGTTTCGCTGCTTCGCCGAACTTCGCATGGATTCGGCAGAGGCCCTTTTCGTTCTGGAAGACGCACGGGCCGTCAACGCGGTTATTCAGCACCGTGCGGCCATCATGACGGCGGAATAGCTCCACCCCCGCCATCTCCGGGTCGTCCCCCCACCCCTGCCCTTTGATACGCTCCTGCTCTTCGGCGGTGACGGTGACGTAAAACACCCCCTGGCAACAGGCCCCGCAACCGGTACAGTCATAGCATTGAAAAGACGGTGGCGTAACCAGACTGAAAGATTTAGCGTTCATTTCACCTTTTTGCATAATTAAGATGATACCGAAAATGAGCGTTGAGCACAAATATAGTAAATCAGACCCCCGCACAAACGCGCACAAGCATGTTATAATACGACACCGATACCACTATTAACGGAGGATTATGATGACTGACGAAGTAAAACCCGTGGATGATGAACAGTGCGCAGCATGCAGTGATGAAAGCTGTAACGGAACCTGCAGCGATAGCGAAGAGAACGCCCCTCAAATGCCTGATCTGAAGGTAGAAGACCTGATGATGTGGACGCTGGGCGAATATGCACGGATGGCGTGGATGAACCTGGGCATCCAGACCAACCCAGCCACCGGTGATACCACCGCGAACTTCCCCCAGGCACGCCTGGCCATCGACTGTATCAACGCCATGGTACCACTGCTGGAAGGCAAAATGGAACCCCATATGCTACGCGATCTGAAGAACATGCTCAGCAGCCTGCAGATGAACTACGCGCAACGGTTCAATGCTGGGAGTTAAAGGTTCAATATTCAACGTTCAATAGGGACGGGCAAAGGGTCTTCCTTGGAACTTGAAACTTGAAACTAAATTATGGCTCAACTCAAACTCGATGAAGTGCTGGGAACGCTGCTGAAGAACAAGCGTTTCGCAGCGAATTTGCGGCGCGTGATGGTGTTGACCATGTGGAAACAGGTGGTAGGGCCGCTCATCGCGCAGAAAAGCTGGCCCGTGCGTATCAGTGATGGCGTGCTCCAGGTTCGGGTGTCCTCGCACGCCTGGTGCGATCAGCTGCACCTGCTCACCCCACAGATACTCGAGCGCTACAATACCCTCCTCGGGCGCGCCTCGGTAAAGAAGATAGAATTCCGCCAGGGCAGTCGCAGCAAGGTGGGCGTTGAAGACCCCCACAGCCTGCACCCACTCTTCCCACCTCGTGGAGAGGCCATACCCGCCGCACCGCCGGAGACAGACCCGCTGGCCCACATCACCAACCCCGAAGTCCGCGCCGCCCTCGCCCCTGGCTTCGCCCGCCTTCGCGCCACCCGTGCCTGGAAAGAAGCCCACGGCTGGACCCGCTGTGAAGCCTGCGGCAAAGTATACCATCTCACCGCAGGATGTCCGTGGTGTAAAAAATAACTGGTATACGGTTATCTCCCTCGAATAAAAATCTTCTGCCTCTTGTCTTCTGAGCCCTTTTTCGGGTAACTTATAGCTGGTAAAAATTAACACTGGCTAGTATGTTACTGAAGGAATTTGATTAATGGGCCAATATCGCGATTCGCAGTTTTCTTTACGCGGATTCTCGCAGAAAATACATGACTTCTTTCTGGGTTCTCCCCTCGCATCATCGGCACAACTGGAGCACCGCCTACCGATCCTGCTGGCATTGCCGGTATTTGCTTCCGACGCCGTTTCTTCGGTAGCCTACGGTACCCAGGAAATCCTTTTGCAATTCCACGACAAGGCGACAGATAAATTCTCTCCCGTGGCGATCCCATATCTTATGGGTATCAGCTTTGCTATCGCTATCTTAATTGTCATCGTGGGGATGAGCTACCGCAAAGCTATCCACCTCTACCCTGCTGGCGGTGGCTCCTACACGGTAGCACGCGACAACCTGGGTACCTTACCAGGCTTGATGGCGGCAGCGGCATTATTTATCGACTATATATTGACAGTGGCAGTGAGTATATCATCCGGTGTGGAAAACCTGGTAGCGGTGGTGAAACCGTTGAGTGGGTATATGGTCATATTTGGCTATGGCGTTCATATCCCTATCCTGCTGTGCATATTATTGGTATTCCTTATCATGCTGGTAAATCTGCGTGGCACTAAGGAATCGGGGTGGTTCTTTGCCATCCCGGCATATAGCTTCGTCTTCATGCTCTCATTGGCTTTGATCATGACCGCATATCGGTATTTCACCCATAGCTGGGTTCCTGATGAAATGCAGATAATGGCAACGGAAAACACTCTCAAAGGTGTTGGCTTGCTGGTAATTTTGAAGGCCTTCTCCAGTGGGTGTTCCGCCCTCACAGGTGTGGAGGCCGTCAGCAACGGTATCTCGGCATTTGAGAAACCAGAGGCCAAAAACGCCGCCAAAACGTTGACGATACTGATGGTGATGCTGGTGGTGCTCTTCCTCGGGTTAGGCGCCGCAGCCGTATATTTCCATGCCTTGCCGGTAGAAGGTGAGACCGTAATCTCGCTGGTGGCACGCCATAGCTTCGGCGGCTCGCAACTGGGAGTATTCGCCACCTATGCACTCTCCATCACCACCCTCTCCATCCTGATGATCGCCGCCAACACCAGCTTCGCCGGCTTCCCCCGGTTAATCGCCATCGTCGCCAAGGATGGATACGCGCCAAAATCCTTCGCCAACCTGGGCGAGCGGCTGGTACACAACCAGGGTATCTTCATGCTCGCAGTTCTATCGATTGTGTTGATTATCGCGCATGACGCCAAAACCAATGCGCTTATTCCGCTCTACGCCGTGGGCGTATTCCTCTGCTTCACCCTCTCGCAGTCTGGCATGGCGAAGAAAGCACATGAGATGCAGGAGAAGGGTTGGCGTTCCACCATGGCGCTAAACATCTTCGGCGCGGTGATTACTGGCTTGGTGACAATGGTGCAGGCGATCAGCAAATTCTCCGAAGGCGCCTGGCAGGTAGTCGTATTCCTGCCTCTCCTCGTCTCCATCTTCTATGTCATACATCGACATTATAAATGGTTCGACAAAGTTATGATTGTCGGTAAAGATGATTACAATCCACTAGCCGAAGCGCCGCGTCCTTCACTGGTGCTGGTACTCATCTCTTCAGATATCCATCGTGGCATCTTGGAGGGGCTGGATTGCGCGCGCTCCTTCATCGCCTGTATACCAGGCAGTGAGTTACGCGCCGTGCATGTGGAAATCGATGAAGTGAAGACCGAACGTTTGCGGCTAAAATGGGCACAACTGGTGACACCGTACATGGGGAGCGAGATCAAGCTGGAAGTCATACAGTCACCATATCGCTTTATTTTAGAGCCAATCCTGGAGTATATCGATAGGGTAGACCTGCAACATATCAATGATAACGTCATCATCGTGTTGCCGGAGTTTGAGACCGGGTCGTATTTCACCCAGTTGCTCCACAACTTCACTGCCAACCGCATGCGCCGCGAGCTGCTCAACCGCCCGCACATCACCGTGGTCAGCAAACGCTACTTCATGCGCAATAAAGCCTGGCGTGAGGGGCGCGGGGGGTTAGTGTATTAAAGGGCCTGCGTACCCTGGGAGCGCCAATCTCCAGATTGGCGCTCCCAGGTTATTCATCACCCCAAAATATACTCCACCAACGCCCGTACTGGCACCCCGGTGCAGCCTTTCGGCTCATAGGCGCGTTCTTTGTCGAGCATACTGGTGCCGGCGATGTCCAGGTGGGCCCAGGGGGTGTCGCCGACGAATTCCTGCAGGAAGACGCCGCCCTGGCTGGCGCTGGCTTCACGGCTGGCGCTATTTTTGATATCGGCGATATCGCTATCGAGCATCTCGCGGATCTCCTCATCGAGCGGAAGATTCCACATGCGCTCACCCACCGTATCACCAGCGGCGCTGATAGCGTCAATGAGCGGCTGATTATTCCCCATGATGCCCGTCCAACGACGCCCCAACGCTACCATGCAACCGCCCGTGAGTGTGGCAATATCGATAATCTCATCGAAGCCGCCGTCAGCGGCAACGGAGAGAGCATCAGCGAGGACCAGGCGGCCTTCTGCGTCAGTGTTATCTATCTCGATAGTCATGCCGTTGCGCGCGGTGAGCACGTCATCTACTTTGTAGCTGGTACCGGAGACCATATTCTCGCACACGGGCAAAAAGCCCGAAACCACCACTCCCGGACGTAGTTTGGCGATGACGCCCAACACACCGAGTACGGCGGCGGCGCCAGCCATATCCGTCTTCATGTGGCGCATATGCTCCGCCGGTTTCAGCGACAGGCCGCCGCTGTCGTAGCAAAGACCTTTGCCCACCAGCGCCACTCGCTTGCTGGCGCCATCAGGGGTATAGTCCACCCGAATGAAACACGGCGGGTTAGCGCTGGCGCGGCCCACTGCTAGCAGGCAGTTCATGCGCTCTTCCACCAACTTCTCACCACTCCAAATTGTACACTGCAGCCCCAGCGCTTCCGACATATTGGTCGCATACTCGGCGAGGAACTGCGGAGTAACGACGTTAGGCGGCTCGTTGGAGAGGTCACGGGTGACATTAACCGCCGAGGCAATGACAGTTCCCTTGGATACTCCAGCCTCGATATCAGCGATTTTCGCCGCATCAAGCTCCACCATGATGAGCTTGGCTACCGGCACCTCTTCATTTTTGCTCTTATATTTGCTGAAGCTATAGTCACCCAGCAACGCACCTTCGGTCACCGCCTGCGCGCAACAATCAGCAGGAAGCCCGGCGATTCCTGCGCCGTGCAATATGGTAACTACCGTATTAGCCTTCACCTTCTTCGCTGCTTTAATGGCAGTGGAGGAAACCTGGCGAATCTGCTCCGCTCCGAATTTCTCGCGTTCGCCCAATCCTACTACTAGCACACGGGTGGCGAGAATTTTACCGTGGGTATCCAACAACAGCATACTATTGAGCTTACCTTTGAAGTCCTGTTCGGCGATAGCCTTGCTGATCCATCCTCCGAGCGCTGCATCCACGGCACCGGTGCCGCCACCCGGAGCGGTAACGCCCGCAAATAGGTTCACAACTAATAAATCGCAACCAACCTGCACCAGATCGCCCTGCATTACTGATATATCCACCTTCATCTCCTCCCTCATTTGTGGTTAAGCTTTGCTGAAATAATAACATATCTGCGCGCTGAAAGTAAGGTTATCAGGGGGTAATTGCAAAAACCATTTCTCGCTAGGATTGAAATCCCGGCTGCGTGGCATTAAAATGCCCGTCGTCCGCCTACGCGGGCGACCGGCACGAAGTGCCCTGCAGCCGGGACTTTAGTCCCCAGCTGAATAACGGGGTTTTACAATCACCTTAGCAGGAATGTTATGCAGATTGTTCTCTCATTGTCACACTAACACTCTGCGATTGGCTATGCCACCCTCCCCAAAAACCCGCTAATCTGCTAAACTGGAGGGGTAGTAAATTTAATGTCTGGGGTGCCGTCATGTATATTCCCGACCAACAGGAATGTCGCAATACTCATCGCTTCGTCATAGTCACCGGTTTGTCGGGGGCGGGGAAAACGCTCGCCATTCATACGCTGGAGGACATGGGGTATTATTGTGTCGATAATATTCCGCAAGAGTTGATTCCCGCAGTAGCGCAGCATTGTAACGAGCATGGTATTACGCAGGTGGGCATTATATCTGACATTCGAAGCGGGGCGGATTTTTTGGAAAATCTGCCGGATATCGCCGGTAAGCTCTGCAAACTTGGTTTCCTCCCCACCATGGTGTTTTTGGAGGCTTCCGAAGAAGCGCTGATTCGCCGCTTTAAGGAGACACGCCGCCGCCATCCATTAAGCTCTACTGAGCTGCCGCTGCCGGATGCAATCCGCCAGGAACGACAGGAATTGAACGAGCTACGCGCATGTGCCGACAAAATAATTGATACCAGTGACACCAGCACTTACGCATTCAAGCAACAGATGGCATCACTTTTTTCTTCGGGCGAAGGTAGCGGGCACATTCTGGTTGATATTTTCTCTTTCGGGCACAAGCATGGCACCCCCATGGATGCCGACCTGCTCTTCGACGTACGTTTCCTGCACAACCCGTTTTACGTGGCGAAGTTGCAAAAACTCACCGGGGAAGACCAGCGCGTAGTGGATTACGTTATGGAAGACCCGGGCGCAGCGGAGTTATTGCAGAAATTGCAGGAGCTACTCCTCTTCTCCTTGCCACGTTATGACGATGAGGGCAAGTCTTACCTGACAGTGGGAATCGGCTGCACGGGCGGGCGTCATCGCTCGGTGGCCTTTGCTTGCTTGCTGGCGAATTTTGTGCGCGATCTGGGGTATGATGTGGTGCTGGAGCACCGGGATATCAATAAATAATGTACAGACTACTGCTACCTGGCTTGCATATCAAACGTTGGGTCATGCTGATACTACTCGGTATGCTGGTATTTGGTATTGGGTTCTCACTGGCGGTCAGTTTGCAAAATGCCCTGTTTGCCTTCATGTGGTTTGTGTGGTTTCGCCTCACCCACCAGGCACTCTCCGAGAATGCTCCCATCTTCATCGGGATGGTAATCGGTATCGGCGGTATTGCATTAGTCGCCTGGGGCATGAAAATGCTCATCAGCGCCTTCACGGCCATCACCAACCCCAATGCCACCAGTATGCAATTGCTCTATGAGCTACTGGAACAGCGGCAGGCGACGCCAAAACCCAGCGTAGTAGGAATTGGCGGCGGCACCGGGTTATCTACACTCTTACGCGGTCTGAAGGCCTACCCACTCGATCTCACCGCCATCGTTACCGTCAGCGATGACGGCGGCAGCAGTGGCCGTCTGCGTGGCGCACTGGACATGCCGCCCCCGGGAGATATACGCAACTGCCTGGTGGCGCTGGCGGAGGCGGAGCCGATGATGGAGAGCCTCTTTCAATATCGCTTCAGCAACGCCAGCGAGGAACTTAAGGGGCATCCGCTGGGCAATTTAATTATTGCCGGGATGCTGGAGATGACTGGAAACTTCCGCAAAGCTATCCAACAGGTGAGCCGCGTACTGGCCGTGCGCGGTACAGTATTACCTACCACTGCTAAAGCGGTAATACTAAAAGCCACCATGACGGACGGCAGCATCGTCCGTGGTGAGACTGCCATTGTGGCACATAGTGGTACTATCGCGAAATTGCGGGTTGAACCTGCTGACACCCAACCATTGCCGGAGGTGCTGGAAGCTATCCGTACCGCCGATGTTATCATCGTTGGCCCCGGCAGTGTCTACACGAGCCTGCTGCCCAATTTGATCATCAACGGTATGGCCGACGCTTTGCGCGACTCGCAGGCCATCAAAATTTTCGTCTGCAACGTAATGACACAGCCAGGAGAAAGCGAATCCTTCACCGCCGCCCAACACCTGGAAGTTGTACTGCAGCAGATGGGTGGCAATAATCCTTTCAACTACACCATCGTCAACCTGCAACGCCCCCCTGAGCATGTTAAATCAGAATATGATTCCAAAGGCCAGCAGTATGTAGAGCCTGATCTCGCCAGCCTGCGCGCCCTCGGTGTCACCCCCATCACTGGCAATCTCCTCACCGAAGACCACGTTGCCCGCCATGACCCGGAAAAACTGGCCCAAGTAATCCTCACCCAGGTAGCTCGCGATAAGAGCTGGCCAAGTGTGCTACGGAGAAGAAAATAATCGGTGGATGTACGCTATTCCGACTTTTTCCGCGGTAGTATAGTCATCAAATAGTCATCAGTGGCTTCAAAAATCGGATCAATCTGGTTGAATTGTCGCATCAGGGGAATGACCTTGGTTCTTACCCCCATCCCACGAGCATCAACATACCCGTAGTCACGGAGAATCCCCACCATCAGGGGGTTGCGCGGTGAACGTTGCCCTGCTACCATTTTGCTAACGGTCATTGAATTCTGCAATTTCCCCGGACTGATAACCTCGAGCCGATCATGATAACAGGTAACCCCCACGTCAACCGATCTTGTCCAGTCACGGTGCGCCAAAGCGTTGATCACAGTCTCACGGATAGCCTCCCATGGATAGAGCCAGGTTTTTTCTTTCCGCATATACTCATCAATCGTGGGAGATTCCTGGGTAATAAAAGGAGCTATTGCCGAGGCAAACTTCTCAAAAAGACCCCCATCAACCAGCTTCTTCATCCCGGTATCCGTGACCTGCCAACGCCCTACTAGAGGTGCATCCAACTCAATATCCAGCAGCGCCTGGTATTCTTTTTCTACACCAGCAAAAGCCATGATCCGCAAACCTGCCTGCCGAAGGAAACGACGAGGATTTATGCCAAAGCAGAGTAAGCCCGCTATTGAACACACAGTATTGCCCAGTCCATCTTCTACCATCAACCCCAATCCCAACAAACGGTCAATCCATTCTGCGTCATTAGTTGGCATTTCAGGATCTTTAATTATTTGCCGCAGATAATAGTCAATTCTATCGATATCCATATCGGTCAGCTTCGTCCCTGCTACCGGCAACACTTCGATGTGAAGTAATCCACCACTTTCAAATAGCCGCATTTGTTGTTCGCGCGTGGCTATTTCAGACCTATCACCCATGCGGATGTAGACATCTTCTCTGTTGTTATTACGTACCACATACGGTTTTGATATCCCCGCCGTAAGTGTGATTATCCCAACTTTTACACCTGGGTCAATAATTATCTCTTCGTAGAATGGAATGATCTGTGGATGTACTTTGTCCCGAAAGACATTCAATACCCATTCTTGGGTTGCCTGACGTTGGATACCGGTTATTTCGCCGTTGTCCTCTACTCCCAGGAAGATTCTACCACCCTGAAGATTTGCAAACGCTACTATCTCTTTAGCTAATTGCTCAGGTCTAATATCATCTCGCTTGAACTCCACTCCAGAATTTTCTCCATTAGAGATTATTTGTAATAATTCTTCCCTAAGCATAATTCACCTCAAAGGATTGCGCTTCGCCAACAATAACTATGTGTGCCAGCAGCTTAAAACATTATTTCCCCACCACCAGCGCCCCACTTAATGCTACACCTTTAATGCGGCAATGATAGGGTAGCCGCTGGCCTGCTTCCAGTGTTGTAGGGACAACCCAGGCAAAGACTTCTCCATCGGGGATCCCTTGTGGTAAAACGTTGTCGGAGACGAAGGAGCCGTCATCGGCGATCACTGTACGTGGCGCGCCGGAGGCGTTCTGCCAGATGACTATTGATCCAGGAGCAACGGTCAACTCGGCAGGATTGTAGTCGCCATTGATTGTAATTGTCATCATTGTGGGCGGTGTGGCTTTGTCTGCTACCAGGAAAGAGCGCGTGAAGGCGCTCATGTTGCCGCGGCCATCCTTTGCCGTCATTACCAGCCGATGTATCCCGACCGCTAGCGGTGTAGTAGGATTCAGCTCAATGAAGTAAAACGACGCCTTGGCGCTATACTGTAATGCTCGTGTGTAGTCTACCCTATCAAGAGTGCAGGTGACGCCGCCGGGCATTACACTCGATCCTTCATCCTCAATGCTCACTCCCAGATAGCGTAGCGATCTTCGGTCATTCACGCCATCGTTCCAGTTCAACGGTTGCGTGCTGCTCATCGTCGGGCCGTCCACATCGGGAGCGCCCGCACTTAGCTTCAGCAGATTCCCACCGGAGGTGGCGATAAATAGATCGTTACCACTGACGCCAGGAACGCCGAACTTCAACGCCGGATGTACTCCCGGCATACGATAGAGCCAGAGCATACGCCCGGTATCCTTGGTGAATATCCCTATCATCCCGTGCTCCATACGTACCACCAGCAGAGCGCCCCATACCAGCGGCGCGGCAGTAGCCGTCGCGGGCAACACGGCACCAGGTAGCGTTTTGCCGTCTTTGCTGGTGCGTTTCCAGCTATCTTTACCCGTGGAGGTATCCAACGCCAATATCGTGCCCGAGCGAGTGCCCGCATAAATCAAACCACCATCTACCGTCAGTGGGAATGGCAGAATATCACCAGTGTAGCGCCATAGGACGGGGTTCATAGTATCTGTGGAATCAGTGGCAATAATTCCACCCGCCACCGGCACGTAAATCTGGTTGCCGTCGGCAGTAGCGGTAAGGGGCAACGGTGCCGCAGGAAGCTGGGCCGACCAGCGTTGCGCCACATGGCCATCCACCATCTCTACCCGCGCCTGGCTACTATCCAGGTAAGTGAGCAACATACTGCCACCCTGTGCTAACGGCGCTCCTGCGATCTCATGACCAAGGGTAAACGGATTGAGCATCTTTCCGTTATGCTGTTCGATAAGCTGGATACTGCTGGATTTAAGCGCATAAAAAAGATATCGCTCGTCATGCGTCGGCCCGTTGACTATGGAGGTGTTCAATGTCGTCTGCCAGGCCACTTCGCCCGTACTCGGTTCGCGACCTTGCACAATGCCATTTGGCATAGAGATCACGAGCCGCCCATCGAGCAGCAAAATATCATCCAATGGGGCTTGCGGTAACGCCTGTGCCCATCGCACCTCGCCAGTATCTACCGTGACAGCGGACAATTTACGGCCAAAGGCGACAATTACCAGCCCATTAGTGATGACAGTATTCGACGGAGTATCTGTGCCGTTATTAAGCGACGCTTTCCACACCAGTGCCGGAAGCTGTGGGCAAGCTACCTCCAGGAACGTACCTTTATTGCTAGGCCCACGCCCCCCGTTGTAGGGGACGCCGGCGCACGCCGCCAATGCCATAATGGCGAACAATAGAAGAATATTTATACGAATAATTAGCTGCATCGACACACACCTCAGCCACAATATGACTGTGCATATGATACCATATTTGAGATGATTAGGCGGAACCGCACCTACCCGGCCATCTTACCCCGATCCAGGCTGCGATACTGGATAGCCTCAGCTAGGTGCGCCAACGCGATATCTGTGCTGGACTCCAGGTCAGCGATGGTGCGCGCTAATTTCAGGATACGATCATAGGCGCGGGCAGAGAGGTGCAACTGCTCGATAGCCGTACGCAGTAGCGCCTGCGTATCATCATGTAAGTGGCAGTACTGACGAACATCACGGGGACGCATCTGGGCGTTGTTCATCACGTTTGTTCCCACAAACCGGTCGCGCTGGCGCACCCGTGCAGATGCCACCCGCGCCCGAACATTTACTGACGGTTCACCCTGGCGATTTGAAAGCAGCTCATCCTGGCGCAAACGCGGTACTTCGATATGGATATCAAGACGATCAAGGATTGGGCCACTGATGCGCGTCTGATATTTATTCACTTGCGTCGGTGAGCAGGTACAAGCGCGGCCTAAATCACCAAGGAAACCACACGGACACGGATTCATACTGGCGATCAACTGCAAGCGTGCCGGATAAGAAAGGTTAGCTGCAGCGCGGGATATCGTTACTACGCCATCTTCCATCGGCTGTCGCAATACCTCCAGCACACGGCGGTCGAATTCTGGAAATTCATCAAGAAAGAGTACGCCCTGATGCGCAAGGCTGATCTCCCCCGGACGCGGAATTGAACCGCCCCCCACCAGCCCCGCACTGCTGATAGTATGATGCGGCGACCGGAAAGGGCGACTACGTACCAGCCCCACATCTCCAGGAAGCATACCGGCGATGGAATAAATTTTGGTGATCTCCAGCGCCTCAGAGAGCGACAAGGGCGGTAGGATTGTCGGTAATCTCCGCGCCAGCAACGTTTTGCCGGATCCCGGTGGGCCGATCATGAGCATATTATGCCCGCCAGCGGCAGCTACCTCCAGCGCACGCTTCACATGCGCCTGCCCCTTCACCTCGGAAAGATCGACATCAAATTCTACTTGCTCTGGTGACCAGTCAGAGACGGTGCTGGGGTGCGGACTGCGGTTTCCCGGCAACATAAACAACTCAGCAGCCTCCGCCAGACTCTCTACCGGATAGACCTCGATACCCTCAACCACCGACGCCTCCGGGGCATTATCACGTGGGACGATAAGGGCCGTCTTCCCCAGCGAATGCGCCGCCAGCGCAAAGGGCAACACCCCGGACACCGAGCGCACCGATCCGTCCAACGATAACTCACCGATGATAAGGAATCGTTCCACATCCTCGCGGGGAATCTGCCCGGTGGCGAAGAGGATACCCATGGCAATAGGCAGGTCAAAACCTGGCCCCTCCTTGCGGATATCCGCCGGTGCCATGTTCACCACCAGGTTCACATTGGGCGGGTACTTCAGGCCCGAGTTGCGTAGTGCGGTTCGCACACGCTCGGTAGCCTCGCGCACGGAGGTATCAGGCAGTCCGACGATGGTGAATTTCTCCATCCCCGGGCCGGCATTAACCTGCACCTGCACGGCATAAGCATCGATGCCTAAAATGGCAGCAGAATCAACAATAGCAAGCATAGAACATAAATTCGCTACTCGCTAATAGATTCCTTCTATTTTATATGATAATTACGATCTTTTTTGCAAAAAAACGCCGTTCGGTACTCCGAACGGCGTTTTGTATTTACCACATGCTATCTGAATCAGCGTTTGCGTTTGGAAGATTTGCCCGCCTGACGTGCATTCTGTAATGCGCTCGCCTCAGTGGGAGCGGCTGGCTCTTCAAATGTGATCACGCTCGACTGGGTAATTCCACCACCGGCTACTGCCGGGGCAACGGTATCAAAAGTGTGCATCTCACGGTCTTTGCTTGACGCCCAGCTGACCAGCAACTGGCTGGCGATACAGATGGAACTGTAACCACCGACGATCACACCGATTAGCATCGCCGCGACGAAGTCGCGCAAACTGGGACCACCGAAGAGTAGTAGTGCGATCAAGGTGAACATTACCGTTAAAATCGTATTGACGGAACGGGCTAGCGTCTCTAACAATGAGACGTTGACTGTCTCCGCGAAGGTATTGCATTTTTTCAAGCGGATATTTTCACGAATACGGTCGAAGATGACGATGGTATCGTGAATAGAATACCCTAGCACCGTGAGCAAAGCCGCCACGAATGGACTATTCACCACCAGGAACTGATGCAAAATAGCGAATGCTGAAACCAGGATGAACAGGTCATGGAAGAGCGCGATAATCGCCGCTACAGAATATTTCCACCCCATACCACCAATATTATAGCGAATCCATATCCAAAGCATAATAAGGAGAGTACCGATAATCAATGCCAGAATAGCTCGACTAATAAGATCAGATTTAACAGTTCCACCTACAGCCTCATGGCTTACCAGTGTTACACCGTTACCGATACTTGATCCTGCTGCCGGTATCTCGGTTACCGGTGTTGCAGCTGTTGCGCTAGATGGTTCAGCAATGGTCGCCGATGAAGAGATCGCAGCGGATGAGCTGTTCATCACCGGTTTCTCATCAGTTGTAACCGGGTTTTCATCAGTTTTACTGATAACCGCGCCACTTGCTTTCACGGCTGCGCTCACCACGGTATTGATCTTTTCCAATATTACATTCTGATCATCTTCCTGGTTAGAGCTCAACGCTTTGACAATGATATCGTCACCTTTGCTGGTAGCGCTCGGCAATACTTGAATTTCGGCGTTCTTCACTACTAGATCATTTTCACCACTTTTAGCGGCCAGATTCTCTCTGATCACTTCTTGGATTCTACCGTGATCAGGTAAAGTACCGCTCACGTGGTATGTCGCCTCAATACCACCTTTGAAGTCAATACCTAACGTAAGACCCCAGGTGAATAGAGCGATTATACCGGCAAGCGTCAGCAGGCCAGAAAACACATAGAAAGCGCCTCGTTTATCAACAAGGTCCCATTTTTGATTACGAAAGAGGTCAACCACGACGTTATGCCTCCACGGGGCCATCCCCGGTATGTCAAATTAGCGGCAATGCTCACCGCTGACAAAAAGCTAAATTACAGTCCGTACCAAGATAGGTTGTGCCCGGATTTTGAATGTACCATCAATTTCATAAAGAGCCGTGTGACAGACACAGCAGTGAAGAGCGATACCGCTACACCGATAACCAGTGTCACTGCGAATCCTTTCACTGCTCCAGTTCCGAAGGACCAGAGAACCATACCAGTGATGAGAGAAGCGACGTTAGAGTCGAGAATAGCTGTCCAGGCACGGGCGAAAGCAATATCAATAGCTGACTCCAGCGGTTTACCCATCCGCAACTCTTCCTTCAGGCGCTCAAAGATAATCACGTTGGCATCCACCGCCATACCGATGGCGATAATGAAACCGGCGATACCCGGTAATGTCAGCGTAGCGTTAAAGAAGCGTAACACCGCCAGCGAGAGGAAGATGTATACGATAAGCGCCAGGTTGGCCATTAATCCCGGCAAACGGTAATAGGCGAACATGAAGATGAGAACCAGCGCCAGACCGATGAGGCCGGCGAAGAGACTACGCTGTACCGAATCAGCTCCCAGTGTCGCACTAACCAGCCGGTTCTCCACTACTTTGATTGGCACTGGCAATGCACCAGCATTGAGCAATACCGACAGATCTCTGGCTTCATCGCCGGTAAAGCTTCCGGTGATTTCACCTGAGCCGCCAGTGATCGGTGTCTGAATAACCGGCGCAGTGATAACCGTGTCATCGAGGACGATGGCTAACTGTTCCTTCACGTGGGCCCGGGTAGTATTTGCAAAAATATCTTTGGCGCGATCATTACCGAAAGTGAATGAAACAGCGTAGCCCTGCGGGTTCTGCGGATCGCTGGTTACGGTGCTGTTTGGCAACAGATCTTTGCCTTCCAATATAAGCGTGGAGGCGGCGATAGCCTCTTCCACTGTCATATTAGGATTAGTCGCACTGAATACAGTGGTCTTTCCGGTGTTTTTATCGGTACTCACCTGGATGCTTTTGGGTACTAGTTTGAATTGCATCAAACCAGGTTTACCGAGCATCTGCATCACACGCTCCGGGTCTTTCACGCCAGGAATTTCCAATACCACCTGGTCGGAACCCTGTTTGTATGCGGTCACTTCCGCCAGCCCGGTACCATTGAGACGATTCTCCATGATCTGGGTTACAGAAGTCTGCTCCTGCTCACTCGCCTGCTTGAAGATGGAGGCGTTGCGATCAGATTTGATAATATCTGAGGTTTTCGGTTCCGTATATTCCTGCCCGACGAAGACTGCCTTTATTGCATCATTTATCTGACGCAGCTGCGCAGTTGCTACTTCCGCAGAATCCGGTTGGGTAGTAATAGTGATCAACGATGTATTATTCTTATCGCCGAGTACCGCTTCGGAGATTACAACGCGTACCTTCTTGGAATCACGTGCATCCGTCCCTAATCGACTTGGTTCGGCCAAGGCAGCAATCAGCTTGACCTGGTAACTACTAACCTCGTCGGTACCGGTGATGCCTTTCTTCAGCTCGTAAGTGAAGTCGGCCCGGTTAGAGATTTTGATTGCCACGCGCATACCGCCCCGAAGGTCGAGACCAAGTCGAAGATCATGTTGCGGCACGTACAGGAAAAACTTTACTTTGCCCAGCTCAAATAGCTCTTTCGGCACCGATGTCGGGCTGAATTTGCTATCTGCCGTGGCCGTGCGCAGATACTTGGTTGCGTCCGTCGGGTCTTTACGCGGCGATATTGTTATCGGCTTAAAGACGACAAAGAAAGCGAGAACGGTCAACGCAATTATACTTGTCAACCATATGGAATGTGAGTTACGCATCCGACAGAACTCCTATATCATCGGCCATCTGCGGCCTGAAGGTAGGGCAGAACAGCCGCCCGCCTATATATAAACGTAAAGAATCCGAAGCACATATGGCCTCGGTTCAAATTAGTATAGCCTAATGGCAGGCTAGCGTCAACCAGAAATACATGAATCTTTCGTAAAACTGGCATTTTCGGCTCAGCTATGCTTTACGATCTCCTGCCAAATTGCTTTTTTTACATTATTACTGGCATTTTCGGCTAATGTTGTTAGTGAAACACCGGCGGTAGCGGCATCAAACGCGGTCAACACCAATACCGGTTTTCGGTCAAAAGTGATGTATGCATTTTCGTCCATGACCGTAAAGTCCACATTGAATTGCTGGATATACTGCTGATGCAGAATATCATTTATCGTCGCAACTGCTGTCGTTATTCTTTCAGCAGCTGTTTTGCTGCCGTTAGCTTCAGTTAGCGTAACGATCGTCAACCCCGACATGGTCAACTGGTATCCTTTTTCCTCACCTTTGGGGGCCACCATCACGGCACGGAATGCCAGCACACGCCAGAGATTTATGCTCACACCCAATTCCTTCAAATGTTTTTCAATTGCCACCAGCCGTTCTTTCGATGCCGGGTGCGTCCGTAGAAAACCGGGATCATCGGCAGCGCGACTTTGCTCCATCTGCTTAAAGCCCAGCATAACCGAATACATCCCCAGCGGGTCGTACTTTTTTGAATTATACAGATAATCCACTGCGTGCATGTCAGCTTCTTCTTCCATATCTTCCTGATATCCATTATTCAACGATTGCACCACTAATGAGCTCATCGTCGATATCGCCGCGGTAGGCGGTACATCACCGGAGCTGCCCCGCACGAATACGGAGGCAACTGTAGCTAGCAGCCAGGCTAAATTTCCGCGGGCTTTGCTGTTCAGCATCTTCTGCACATGGCCGAGTGAGTTATGCGCCATCTCATGCGCCATCACTCCTGCCAGTTCATCGTCACTCTCCACCGCTTTCAGCAATGCACTGGTGAAATATATCGTGCCGCCAGGTATCGACATGGCGTTAGGTTCATTATCCTCGATAATCTTACAGGTGTAGACCACGCCCGGGCGCTCGGTGAATGGCACAATAATTGCCGTCATCGCATTCAGCTTCGCCATGGCCACATCATCTTTCACCATCTTACTGCTGCGTTCTATCTCATCAGCAGTCTTCTTCCCCAACGCGGCTTCCGCCTTTGTCGTGGCAGTGGCGTCGACTTGCGGGGCAACCGGGGGCGTTGTCGGTTCCGCTCCCGTTACCAATAACGCGAAGAATATTAATATGCTCAACAGCAATGGAAGACGATTCATATTCTCTCCTGGCACTATACCTTAACGGCTGTAGTTGCTCGCTTGAGCGTAGTTAATCGTGCCGCTATAGATGCGGCAATACCAGCCGGATGTAGCCCCAACCGGGCCAGTAGCACGCCACGCGGCCCTTGTCCGACGAATTCATCGGGTATACCCAGCGAGTATACCGGCGTGGCAACCTGTTTGGCCGAGTAGAACTCCCGCACAACCGAAGCGAAGCCGCCACACAGCACATTTTCCTCTAATGTCACCACCAGAGGAGTATCGGCAGCAGCGAGCAAGGTGGCGCTATCCAGCGGTTTGACGAAACGGGCATTGATCACCCGTGCTGCAATACCTTGTTGTTCCAGTAACTCCGCCGCCCGTAGCGCACGGGACACCATGGAACCGATGGCCACCAACGCCAGATCATCACCTGGGCGCAAGACCGCCGCTCGTCCGCGCGCGATATCGGCTAAATCCCCACCCTCATCCAGATTCGCCTTACCTTTGGGGTAACGAATTGCGCTGGGGCCGCTCAATTGCAGGGAGTATTTGAGCATTGCATCCAACTCTGCCAGCGTCGCCGGGGCCATAACGGTCATATTCGGCATTAAGTGCAGATAGGACAAATCGAAAACCCCATGGTGAGTAGGGCCGTCGTCGCCCACTAACCCGGCGCGGTCAAGTGCGAAGGTAACCGGCAGATTCTGCAGACAGACATCATGGAGGATCTGGTCAAATCCACGCTGCAGGAATGTGGAATATATCCCCACTACCGGCCGCAACCCCTCCACAGCCATGCCCGCCGCCAACGTAACTGCGTGCTCCTCCGCCATCGCGACATCGAAGAATCTGGTCGGAAATTGCGCGCGAAAATCATTCAAACCGGTGCCGTCGCACATGGCAGCCGAGATAGCCACCACCCGCGGATCAGCTTCTGCCAGGCGCAATACTGTGCTCCCAAATGTCCGAGTGTAGGTCTCCTGCGCCGGACAGTCCACCGGTTCGCCGCTCTCCAGATCAAAGGCGGTCACCCCATGCAGACGACAATTGTGCTCCTCCGCAGGTGAATAACCTTTGCCTTTGGTGGTCAGGACGTGCAATAAAACCGGGCCTTCCAGTCGCCTAGCCTGCTTCAACGCATCAATAAGCTGCGGAATATTGTGCCCATTTATCGGCCCCAGATAGGTGAAGCCAAAATCTTCGAATAGCATCCCGGGGATGACAATCTGCTTGACACCAGATTTCAGTCGCTCTACTACTTCTACCACAGTATTACCGCCCGGCACGCGGTTCATCAAAGTAGTGAAGTTCTCCTTGGCGCGCAGGTACATCGGGCCGCTGCGGATACGTCGCAGATATTGCGCCATCGCCCCGACATTTGGGGAAATTGCCATGGCGTTATCATTGAGGATCACCAATAGATTCGTCTTGGCTCGCCCGGCATCGTTCATCGCCTCCAGCGCCATCCCGGAGGATAGCGCACCGTCGCCGATAATTGCCACCACGCGCCCCGGTTTACCGGTAAGTTCGTGCGCGCGCGCTATCCCCAGCGCGGCACTGATGGAGGTGCCACCGTGCCCAGCGTCAAAAGCATCATGCTCACTTTCCTCACGTTTGGCAAAACCGGAGAGGCCATCGAGTTGACGTAACGTCGGGAACTGCTCGCGCCTTCCCGTGAGTAATTTGTGTGTGTATGCCTGATGACTGACATCCCAGACCAGCCGGTCTATCGGGCTGTCGAAGACGTAATGCAGCGCGATGGTTAACTCCACCACGCCGAGGTTTGCCCCCAGGTGCCCACCGGTGGTCGCCAATGTCTCCAGCAGGAATCCACGAATCTCCGCTGCCAACACCGGCAGCTGTTCCGGGGTAATCCGCTTCAAGTCCTCCGGGGTATTTATCTTTTCTAACAATAAAGTCACGTTTACCTGTTCCTAGTTCCTGATTATTAGTCTATTGTACCACCGTCTGGGCAATTGTATGAATAGCAAGCTAACACTTTTCTCATCAGGTCACAGCCTTAATGCCTTCGGAAGTGGTAGTTTCCGGCCCAACAGCGAATATTTACGTGCCAGAGTCAGAAAATCACATTGTAGTATCATCAGCAATTCCGGCGCTGGCCGGGCGGCCAGGTACTGCTGCACTAAAGGTTCCAATGCATCGTTAAAACCATCACGTGATGCGCCGTGCGAGCCGCGCCCGACTTTGCGGATAGTGCCGTCGAACATCGGCGATATGTGGTAAAGCTCATGGATGAGCGTCAGAACCCGGCGCTCATAAGGCTGCTCGAAGAAACGCGGTACGTAAATATAGATGACGTAGAGCACATCACCGTGCGGAGTGGGAATCTGCGGTAACGAGTAATGCGCACCATGCATCACTTTCAATGGGGTACCGTCAGGAAAACGTAGCCCAGCTATTTTCGCAAAGACGCCTCCGGGCGATATATTTCGAGTAGAAGTGACAGCAAACAACACCCGCCGGACATCGATATGCGCGAATTCCGGCAGGCGTTGGCAGATATCTCTCACGATATTAGCGATATGCTCGGTAAGGTTTAGCTGAGGTTTCTTTCCCACAGAAGGCTATTCCTCGCCTTCTTCGGTGGTCACATCGGTGGTCTCTTCCTCATGCTTACCAATTTTGGCGCGCATTTCCCGTAATGCAGCGATCTCGGCGTCAATCTCTTTGATGCGAATGTATTCCGGACGCAACAGCTTCTCGGCAAATGTATCCTCATCGAACATGCGGATAAGCAGATCAAGCATAGCCTCGCGGCATTGCGCCTTCTCCTTTTCCTTGGTGGCAATCTGCGCCCCGATGTGCTGGCTCTCCCGCATATCATTAATGCGTTCACCAGCATTCTGTGCTACATCGGCCAAGCGGCCACCCAGGTCATCAATTGTCTTCTTTACCTTTTCTGAGAAATCCTGATCCATTATTATTACCTCCTGTGGGTATTCTACTCTTTAATATTCCACAACAGTGGCGGAAATTCCTTCATTCTTTCACACATCTCCCATCGCTTAACGAAACCCCGCAATTTCGTTATACTAGCAGTTATGGAAAATCAGGTGACAGGTATACATACGTCAGTAGGGGTAGTGGAGACGAAATATTTCCACTACGACGATAAGCTGCAGCTCGAATCCGGGGAGTCCGTGGGGCCCCTCACCATCGCTTACGAAACTTACGGAATCCTGAACCCAGCGAAAGACAATGCCATCCTGATCGTTCACTCCCTCACCAGTGACGCCCATGCGGCTGGTCTGCATGAGGGTGATGACCCCGCCAAACCGGGCTGGTGGGAGATGATGATCGGCCCCGGCAAGGCCTTTGACACCGAGCGTTTCTTCGTCGTCTGCTCCAATGTGCTGGGTGGGTGCCGGGGAACTACTGGGCCTACCTCGGTAAACCCGGATACCGGCGAACTATTCGGCATGACCTTTCCCATCATCACCGTCGGCGATATGGTGAATACCCAAGTTTTGCTGACCGATCACCTGGGGATCGACTGTTGGGCCGCTGTTTCCGGCGGCAGCATGGGCGGGATGCAGGCACTGCAATGGGCGGTAGCCTATCCTGACCGAGTGGCTCGCTGCATCCCCATCGCCACCACGCACCGGCTGACGGCACAAGGTATCGCCTTCAGCGCCGTGGGCCGCGCCAGCATCATGAGTGATCCGCACTGGTGTAACGGTGAATATTATAAAAACGCCGTGGGGCCGGATAGCGGGCTGGCCGTGGCGCGCATGATCGCGCATATCACTTATCTTTCCGAACAGGCGATGCACGAAAAATTTGGCCGCAGTCTGCGGCATGCCGAAGCCTACTCATGGAATTTCTCCCCCGAATTCTCCGTGGAGACCTATCTGCAATATCAGGGTCATTCCTTTGTCAAGCGTTTTGATGCCAACAGTTACCTCTACATCACCAAAGCGATGGACTACTTCGACCTAGGTGCCGCTTCTGGATCGCTGGCAGCAGCGATGGTAGGGGTGCGGGCACGCTTCCTGGTAATTTCCTTCAGTAGCGACTGGCTCTTCCCCACTCCGCAATCGCGCGAAATTGTGCGCGCACTGCGCTGGAACGGTATCGATGTAAGCTTTGTAGAGCTATCCACCCCCCACGGTCACGATGCCTTCCTGCTGGAATATGAAGAGCAGACACAATTAATCCGTGGGTTTCTGGGGTAACAGAATAAAAACATAACTCCTTTCAAAAGAATCAGAAATGAAGTGACACCCCGGTAATTAATTCCGGAGCTATCGAAAACGCCCCATGAATGGGACTTTACCGGGGGAAACAAGCCCCATTCATGGGGCGCATTACGATAGCCCCGTCCTTCAGGGCGGGGAATGGGGCAGACGGACTTAAACACTCTAAATCAGCCTTGGAACTTGAAACTATTTCGCAGGAAAATAACAATGAAAATTGCACTATACGCCCCGATAAAAAATGTGGTAAAACAAGATGTTCTGGCGATTTTGGCGTAAATTATCTTCCTGCAGGCTAATGATTGTACAATTATTAGCCCATTTTTTGCTTTTTACCGCTAAAGTACTGGTATAAATGCTGGTAATAAGCTATAATAGCGCGCATTGTAACGTTGATACGGTACATAAAGAACCCGCCCAGGAAGGGATTAATGAACCAGAGTTGCTGAAGAGCACCATTGTCTGGGGTTGGCTGAAGGATTGCCCAAATACTGGCCGGAATCGGCTGGGGCCACCTTGGGGTGGTGCTTTCGTGCGCCTGATGGCGAATGAGTATAATTTAAGGGAGAAAAATATTGCGCTGGGCTACACCAAATTGTATTTGGCCGACCTCTGGAGATGCGGAAGGCTTAACAGAATTAAACGCATTTGACAACGCCCTGCTGAAGGCAGGCATTGGCAATCTGAATCTGATCAAACTGAGCAGTATCGTGCCGGCAGATATCGTCATGCTCGATCACCGCCCGGAAGATATGGTGGAAGGTGATCTGGCGCCGACGGTCTATACTATTAAGATCAGCGATACTCCCGGCGATATCGTGGCAGCAGCTGTAGGCATTGGCCTGCGCAAAGATGGCCACGGGATGATCTTTGAAAATACCGGCGGATCACGCGAGGCGGTAGAAGATACCGTGCGCCGCATGGTTCGTGAAGGCTTTGCCCAGCGTGGCATGGAGCTGGACGAGCTCCTCGTTTTCTCGTCCGAGCACAAAGTCGAGCGCATAGGCTGTGCATTAGCAGCAGTCGTGCTCTGGTGGAGGTAGAAGTTTGGAAAGAATTGGTCGCCACCTGATTTTGGAGCTATGGGGCTGCAACGCAGACAGCATCAACTCCATTGAGACCATCACTAAAGCGATGACCGAAACGGTCGAAGCGTGCGGAGCCACTCTGTTGGACTTACGCGTTTATCCGTTTACCCCGATCGGGGTTACTGGCGTCGCTATTCTCTCGGAATCACACATGATGATTCACACATGGCCGGAACACGGGTATGCCGCAGTTGATATCTTCACCTGCGGTTATCACACTGACCCCAATAAGGCAGTGCCCGTGTTGCGCCAGTACTTCTCGCCGGAACGTATTCAGGTGATGGAGATGAATCGCGGAATTATCGTTGATGAACCGAGTACACAAGCGAAGGAGCTTTATGCCGGAGTTTGCTGAACCGTATCGCCATGGATGGCAACAGTCCGTGCAGGTGCGCGAAATCCTTTTTGATGGTATGTCGGAATTCCAACACTTACAAGTGTTGGATACAGTCCCGTTCGGCCGTATGCTGGTACTGGACGACGCTACCCAAACGAGCGTGGTGGATGAGTATATCTACCATGAGATGCTCGTACACATCCCCATGATGACGCATCCCAACCCGAAACGCGTGCTGATTATCGGCGGCGGTGACGGCGGGGCCTTGCGGCGCGTGCTTGAGTATCCGGTCGAGAAAGTAACCATGGTGGAGATCGACGGCGAAGTCGTGCGTGTCAGCCGCGAATTCCTCCCAGAGATCAGCGGTGACGCCTTTGAAGACCCGCGCGCCGAGGTAATCATCGGCGACGGCGTGCAGTATCTGCGCGAGAATACCGAGCATTTCGATGTCATCTGTATAGACTCTACTGACCCCGTGGGGCCAGCGGTCGATCTCTTCAATCATGAATTCTACCTCAACGTACATCGTGCGCTGGGTAATAATGGCATCATGGTTACGCAGAGCGGCTCCCCGCTGGTGATGCTCGGTGAATTGCACACCACCAGGACGCGCATGATAGAAGTTTTCCCGATCGTGCATACCTACGTCTGCAACATCCCCATTTATCCGGGGGTAATGTGGAGCTTCACCGCTGCATCCAACACCCTGGATCCACAATCAGTTGTACCGGTGACAATCGCGCAGCGTCTGCAGGCCAACGGACAGCCAACCGGCTGGTATACCCCGGCAATCCATCATGCCGCTTTTGCCCTGCCGAATTTCCTCAGAGGTTTCTTGAATATACAGGAGAACGATGAACCTACCGCCCTCTCCGTACCCATTTCTCGTTAGTCAGCCCGGGCAAATTGGTGCCGTAACCCTGCTCGGTGCGCCGTTAGATCGCACTGGTTCCTTCCGCCCCGGTTGTGCCGATGGCCCAGCCGGTGTGCGTTGGGCCTCTGAGAACCTGGAAGAATACAGCCCCACCCTCGACCGCGACCTGAACGACCTCGACCTCGGCGATCTGGGCGACCTGGAGCTGGCCGGTCTGTCACAAGCGGACGCGCTTGATCTCATCGAGACTGAAGTAGGCGCATTAATTGACGCCGGCACCCTCCCGTTCATCCTCGGTGGTGAGCATACCATTGCACTCCCTATCGCCCGCGCAGTCTGTAAACGCTACCCGGACGCGCTCATTCTGCATCTGGACGCCCACGCCGATCTACGCGACACCTACCTAGATGACCCGCTCTCCCACGCCACCTGGGCCTACCGCGCCGGGGAGGAGTTCGGTTTTGAGCGTCTGATGCAGCTGGGTATCCGCAGTGGCCTGCGTGAGGAGTTCACGCTGGGACGCGCACGTAGTGGTTACTTCAGCATGGGACTTGATTACCCGGAACAGGTACGCGAGCTGCTGGCTTCCCGCCCGGTGTACCTCACACTGGATATCGATATACTTGACCCGGCCTACCTGCCTGGCACCGGCACACCGGAAGCAGGCGGCGTTACCTACCGCGAGCTGATGGAATTCCTGCAGGGGTTACCGAAATTAAAAATGGTGGCGATGGATCTGAACGAGATCGCCCCACCCCTTGACCCAACCGGTGTCACCGCTGCTACCGCCGCAAAGCTGGCACGCGAGATGATGCTGATCTTCGGCATGTGATATAATCAGGCATGGATGCAACATGGCGCGCATTTAGATATCAATACCTGGCCTTTGTGTTGGCTTTCCCTGCGGGCATGGCGTGGGTGTTTTATGCCCCCACCAGCATCCCGCCACTCTGCCTATTTCGGTTGTCCACCGGTTTTGACTGCCCTGGATGTGGCATGACGCGCGCATTTGCCGCCTTAGCGCATATGGACATAATATCAGCTATCCGTTATAATCCGGTTAGTCCTGCGGTATTCTTAGTTATGATAGTACTGTGGGGGTATTCTGTAGCGCGATTAGTTACTGCCGGGCGGTTCGTATGGCGAGCCTGGCCGAGTTTGATCACCGAACGAGTGTTCTGGGCATTACTGATAATCTATCTGGCATTCGGCATAACTCGCCTTGCGCTGGAGATACATAACCCGGAGATGCGCCTGCCGGCGGCAAATATAACGACATATAACAGCATTTGAAGATTATTTGATGAAAGAGATATAGCCCGCATGACAGATATTATCATAGCCGGAATATTCCCCGGACAGGGATCGCAACAGGTAGGTATGGGGCAGGAGCTCGCCGCCACGGTAGCGTGCGTGCGCGACACCTTTGCCGAAGCAGATGCGACCCTCGGCTTTAAACTCTCCGATATCATCTTCAATGGCCCCGCTGATGAATTGAAACGCACCTCCATTGCGCAACCAGCGCTACTGACGATGAGCGCCGCATGTTGGCGCATGCAGGATTACCACTGTTCGGTAGTCGCCGGACATAGCCTGGGTGAGTATTCGGCGCTGGTGGCCGCTGGAGCGCTGACCTTCATCGACGCACTGAAACTAGTACGGGTACGCGGACAATTAATGGAAACAGCCGCGGGCAACCACCCGGGCGGTATGGCCGCGATCCTCGGCATGGAAGACGAAGCCGTCATCGCATTATGCGCCGAAGTAGCCGCTGTACATGGTACACTGGTGCCAGCGAATTTCAACTCACCTGGCCAGGTGGTGGTCTCCGGTGAATCCGCCGCTCTTGCTGCCGTGCGTGCCGCCGCCAAAGCCAAAGGCGGGCGGGCTATCCCGTTGCAGGTGAGCGGCCCATTCCACAGCCCGTTGATGCAATCCGCCGCCGATGCCTTCGCGAAAGCGCTGGCGGAGGTCACCATTAATGCGCCAGCCATTCCGGTAGTGCCGAATTTCACTGCCGTCCCCACCATGGACATCGAGGAGATTCGCGCCGCGCTGGCCGCGCAGATCACCGGAGCAGTGCAATGGGTGAAAAGCCTGCGCGCCATGCATGCGTTGGGCGCAAATAAGTTTATCGAGATTGGACCCGGCAACGTCCTTACCGGTCTGGTGCAACGCACCCTGCCGGATGTTGAAGTGTTCGCCATTAGTTCTGAATCGGCGGGATAGTCCCGTCAAATATATTAAAGGAGGGCTATAACATGCCTCAGCGTCATTTCGGGGCCGTCCCCGTATTTGCGATTATCTTAAAGATAGTCGCTGTGATCTCATTTCTAGTATCCACCCTAAGTGGAATACTGGGCATCATGGACATTCGGCAAAAAGTCGTAGAGTATATGGCTTCTCCAGGTGCCAAAGCATTGAAACCCAACGAATTGATGGGTGCTTTCCGCGAACCCGTTACCATGATCATCAGCGGCATCGTCCTCGGCATTGTTATCTGGGCATTCGCTGAACTCATCAACATGATGCGCGAAACCGAATTCAACACCCGCGTCTCCGCGGGCATCAAAGAAGAAGTATCAGGGTACAGCTACCCCGCTCCCGATGCGATTGCTCCTCCTGCTGCTAAAACCGAAGAATAATCGATTTCTGAAATTCAAGTTGACGGACACAGCCTTGGTCTACCTAACCCCCGGACCACTCCTTCGCAGGGAAGAGGATGGGGGTTAGATGACGTGGCTGTGCTTCGTCATGTGTAAAGGAGTAAATAATGTCATACGCAATTGACCTGACCGGGCAAGTAGCCCTGGTCACTGGCAGCCGTCGGGGCCTGGGCAAGGCCATCGCTGTGAAACTGGCCGAGGCTGGCGCCGATATTATCATCAACGATATCGAGCCGGGCCGCGAAGAAGCTGAGGCCACCGCCGCAGAGATCTGCGCCATGGGCCGCCGTGCTATCGCCCTCTGTGGCGACGTCTCCAAGTCCGAGGAAGCCACTGCCCTCATCGAACAGGGATGGGCTGAGATGGGCAAAATTGATATCCTGGTGAACAACGCCGGTATTACCCGCGACAACCTGCTCATCCGTATGACGGATGACGAATGGCAGACTGTCATCAACATCAACCTCTCCGGTGCCTTCTACTGCACACGCGCCGCCGCCAAGCGCATGATGAAGGCCCGCTACGGTCGCATCATCAACATGGCCTCGGTAATCGGGCTGATGGGCAATGCCGGGCAGACCAACTACGCCGCCAGCAAAGCGGGCATCATCGGCATGACCAAGGCGAATGCCAAGGAACTGGCGGGCAGAGGCATCACCGTCAACGCCATCGCCCCCGGCTTCATCATCAGCGCCATGACGGACAAGCTCACCGCCGAGCAGAAGCAGAAGATGGTCGACATCATCCCGCAGAGCCGCCTGGGCACCGCCGACGACGTCGCCAACGCGGTACTGATGTACACCAGCAAACTGGCCGACTACACCACCGGCCACGTATTTAACGTGGATGGCGGAATGGTAATGGAGTAAGTCGCTAGTCTGCTAGTCGCTAGTCCTGACCTGATGTAAATTACGTAAAAAAGCTCGGAGTTTAACCTCCGAGCTTTTTGGCTTTTAGATGTTGAAATCAGGACTCGTGACTAGCGACTTACTCCTTCTGTCCGCTTAGGAACTGGCCCCAGTGGGTATCTTTGGCGAAGTCTAGCAGGTTGTAATAGGGGCCGTTGGTTAGATGATTGAAGGATAGTCCGTTAGGCACGTATATGCTGATGCCATGCGACTTTGTGTGGTAGGTGCCGGTGGCGTTTGTTATTACGACATTGTTTACCGCAGTTTTTACAGCTGTAGCGGCAGTTTTGGCACCGTTATTTTGCACGTTCAGCGATATCTGGTCGGCGTAGTCATATAGGTCTTTGTATTCGGTATAAGACGGGCTACCAAAAAATTCAGCGTTATTACGAGCGGTTTTCAGCGCGGGCGCTTCCGCGGTCGAAATCCCCTGCAAGGCAACAGCGAGGCTATCCACGGCGACGGCCAGCTGTGGTAGTTTCGCCATTTCTACCACCGAGTGGGTGAGGAGCGTCTCGTATGAGGGATAATATTGTACCGTCTGCTGGGCGATGGCAGTGGCGAAATCGCGCGGAGCCATCGCCGGATTATTGGCGAGGGAGGTGAGCCAAGTATTGTAGAGATACCCTGCCCCCGGCACATTCTCCTCGGACGCAACTAAATAGTTACAGTTGTTGCGTATCTGGTATCCCACCTCAAGCATCTGCATAAGACAGGCATCCATAGCGACGATATCCAACGGCGGATTGGAGGCCAACCCCAGGGGGAGATCCTTGCCGGAGATACTGCTGCCGTATTCATCGTCCCAGGAGATCGCACGCGGTTGCGCCATTACAGGAGTAGCCAGTGTGCGTGCACGCCAGCCAGTGCCGTGATCCCACAGCACTACCATATAATGCTCGGCCGGGAAGGTACTTTTACCCCAGGAGATGAAGTCGGCCAATTCGGCCGCTGAACCCATATTGCGCGAACCAAGATCATCTACTACTGGTGAAGTGGTAAAAGAGGTAACTGTACTGGGGTCATTATCATGAACAATAGTAAAGCGCTTGGTGCCCACCCATGTGCCCGCCGCAGCCGGCCTGCTACTGGCAAGGCGCCCTAGCTCAACTGCTACAGTTACTTGCGGGTTGTCTGGCGCCATCTCCATTTGATTCAAATTGTCGACGCTATAGGTTTCCAAATTATTCTTGGCATTGAGAAAAACGAGGATTGTCCATTTACGCGCTACCGCTGTCAGTATGACGTCAGACGGGGTTGCCGTAACATCTGTTACTACACTCACCTGTATGGTTTTAGCGGAGAAACCGTTTGTGGTGATGAGTAGAGTATGTACGCCCACCGGAACGTTTTTGAGGGTGTAGCTACCGTCACTAGCCGTAAGCGAGCTAATCGTCGTCCCCTGCACACTCACCAGTGCCTGCGAGATGGGCACCCTTCCAACGATATTCAACACTTTACCAGTAACGCTGCCAGTGTCAGGACCGACAGGGCCACCACAACCGGCAATCACCAGCAGCAGTAATAAACATAGCGCCAAGCCAACTGTATATATGAAACGCATTTTTATCCTTTGATGGGAAAGTACCTATTTACTCATACCCACTTGCATATAATTATACACCATTTTCACCGCAAACGTGATACCTGCGTCACCCAATCCTCCCGCTCATAGCGCGCCAGCACTTCATGTCCGCCGACTTCCAATGCTGTGCGTATCTCAGCCTCCTGGCTGGTGATATAGCCGCTGGATATAAAGAGCGCATCTTTGGCCATGATACGCGGAAGCAGCGGAATCAGGCGCAATACTACCGGTGCGAGGATATTTGCCAGCACCAGATCGTAGGGGGCGTCGACGCCCGCTTCCAGATCGGAAACACGGAAGTCGATCTGCTCGGCGACGCCGTTGACCGCAGCATTCTCGCACGCCACGCGCACCGCCAGGTCGTCATTGTCGGTAGCGGTGACGCTGCCCGCGTCCAGCTTCACCGCGGCGATGGCGAGGATACCGCTGCCAGTGCCAATATCCGCCACGCGCATCCCCGGTTGCAGATATTCCGACAGCGCTTGCAGGCAGGTGAAGGTGGTGCCGTGGGTACCGGTGCCAAAGGCCATGCCGGGATCGAGGGTAATGATCTGCTGCCCCGGTTGCGGGGTGAATTCCTCCCAGCTAGGTACCACCGCCAGCCGGGGTGATACCTCAAAGGGAGAGAAGAATTGCTTCCACCCCTCCAGCCAATCCTGATCTTCCATACTGCTGAGTACGTAGGCGGGAACCTCCGGGATGAGGCCGAACTCCGCCAGCTTCGCCAATGTCGTATCGGTATCCGCCGTCACTTCGTCGGCATGGGCATCCTTCCAGAAGCCGCGCACACACCAGCCATCGCGCACACGCCACTCGGCGGAGGCGCCATCTGCCCCACCCGCGCGCAACGTCTCCGCCGCCACCTCGCACAGCTCTTCCTCCAACGGGAATTCTACTACGTACCAGGGCATAATTTCATCCTTTTGTATTTGACATATGGAAGATACATCTGTACCATATCTACGTTATCGGTAATAATTATTACCGATAACTGCCAATACCTGTCATATTTATTAACGATTTTGGCCATTATCTGTAATAATTATGACATATAATGGCATTATTAGGGAGAGTTACAATAACGCGCCACGGCGGGCGGAATCAATAGTTATAACGCGCCACGGCGGGCGCGGGCTACAGAATTGAATCTACGATAGCTGAATATGGATACTGTTGCCAATCCTCCACGATTCCTTTTCGCACTGGATTTTTCAAAATATAATTTATCGTTTCGTTGATTTCACCGTCATGTCGCAGGGCATGATCATAAAACTACGTTGCCAGAGTTTTCCACTACCACCATGCTTCCACCATATCTGGGATGTCGTATACGATTTAAAATCCTCTATAGCAGTCAGTACATTTTCTATCGTTCCACCGACTGCTCCCATATTACGATATTCAGTTATCGTCTCACGAATCTGCACTAGGAAATGCAGGTGATCTGGCATCAAACAATAGCAAAGAAGGTAAAATTCATGCTTTTTACGACGCCACAACAACGATTCAATTACGCCATTTGCTATCTCATCATTTAAAAATGGCTTCTGATGCTGACTGGCATTGATTGTAAAGAAAAATTCTGTACCACTATATGTATACTGCTCAACAGACAAGCGATGTCGCTTGGTAATAATACGGCCATCATTACGATCGTTCAAATATTCGATCTATTCATCGTAACTCATACTACCCTCGACAAAAGACATCTGTAGCCCGCGCCCGCCGTGGCGCGTATTCGTAACCCGCGCCCGCCGTGGCGCGAATCTGTAACCCGCGCCTGCTGTGGCGCGCATTTGTTTTTTAATGGATTATATCGTTGTTATCCCCACTACAATCTCCTCGCCTCCCAACTCTACCGTCGCGTTATAAACTTCGGCGGGGACAGTGTCGAAGTTCACGACATCAGACAGCGTCTCGGCCATCAAATAGGCTAGGTTATCCGCGATTGCGGTCGCTAATTCCTCGGATAACTGCAATGTCAGCGTTATATGATCGCTGATCTGGAGCGCGGCGTCTTTGCGCGCGTCCTGCACGGCGCGCACCAGGTCGCGTGCCAACCCTTCGCGGCGCAGCTCCTCGGTGATCTCGGTATTCAGCGCCACCACGTAGCCGCCGTCTTCTGCCACGGCGAAACCTTCGGGAGAAGAGGTCTCGATGAGAATCTCTTCACCGGTGAACTGCATCACCTCTCCGGCGACAGTCAACGGGAAGCTCTCGCCGGCTTTGGATGCGGCCACCATCGCTTGCGCGGTCGGCTGGTCAATAAGCAGCAAAGCCTCTTTCATGGCCGGCACCAGCTTGCCATATTTGCGCCCTACCACCGGCAAGTTCGGCTTGAAGTTGTACTTCACCAGCCCGCTCTCGCCATCGAGGAAACGTACATCCTTCACGTTCAGCTCATCACGCAATACTTCGATAAACTGCGCCAGACTCGCTTTCTCGGCATCGCCGGGCACGTGTACCAGCAGCTCTGCCAGTGGCTGGCGAATCTTCCAGCCGGATTCGGCACGTGCGGAGCGGCCCAGCTCTACTGTCTTCAACAGCACCGACATGTCGGTGTCCAGTTGCGTGTCGAGCAGACTCGCATCCACCACCGGCCATGCGGCCAGGTGGACGCTCTCCGCCTCCCCCTGCCCGTCGGTCAAGTTTCGATAGATCTCCTCGCTGATGAACGGCGCAAACGGCGCGGTCAATTTCGCTACCGTGAGCAAGCAGGTGTAGAGCGTATAATAAGCCGCCTGTTTGTCGGCGTCCGCCTCGCTCTTCCAGAAACGACGGCGATTGCGGCGCAGATACCAGTTGGAGAGCAGGTCGACGAACTCCTCCACCGCGCGGCCCGCCTCGGTGACGCGGTAATGCTCCAGGTGCTCGGTCACTTCGCCGATAACCAGCTGCAGCCGTGACAGCGCCCATTTGTCGATCTTCGCCAGTTCCATCGGCATCTCGCCCGGCGTCCAGCCGTCCAGATTAGCATAGGTAACGCAGAAGCTGTAGGTATTCCACAGCGTCAGGAGGAATTTGCGCACCGACTCCGCCACCAGCAACCCGCTGAATCGACGCGGATTCCCCGGCGTGGTGCAGGTGAAGAGATACCAGCGTAGGGCGTCAACACCATGCGCATCGATGATCTCCCACGGGTCGATCACATTCCCCTTGGACTTCGACATTTTGAAGCCCTTTTCATCGAGGATGTGCCCAAGGCAGATGACGTTTTTGAACGCTGGTTCGCCGGTAAGCAAAGTAGAAAGCGCATGCAAGCTGTAGAACCACCCGCGTGTCTGGTCCACCGCTTCGGAGATGAAATCTGCCTGGCGCACGTGATGCTCGTCCACCCACTGCTTGTTTTCAAAGGGATAATGCCACTGCGAAACCGGCATGGCACCGCTATCGAACCAGGCGTCGAGTACCTCGGGCAAGCGGCGCATTTCACCGCCACACTTGCTGCACGGCCAGGTCACTTCGTCTATATATGGGCGGTGCAGATCCAGCTCGGTGCAATCGCGTCCCGCTTTAGTGCTCAATTCGGCCACGCTGCCGATACATTCCTGCTGCCCACAGGCACATTCCCAGATAGGCAGTGGTGTGCCCCAGTAGCGCTCGCGGCTGATGGCCCAGTCGATGTTGTTCTCCAGCCAGTTACCGAAGCGCCCGTTTTTGATATGCTCCGGCTGCCAGGTGATCTCCTGGTTCCCGCTGATGAGTCGGTCTTTCACTGCAGTAGTACGGATATACCAGCTGGTTTTGGCGTAAAAGAGCAGCGCGGTGCTGCAGCGCCAGCAGAACGGGTAGGTGTGCTTGGTGCGCGCGGACTTGAACATCAAGTTGCGGTTCTTCAATTCGCGGATGATATGCGAATCTGCATCCTTGAAGAAGCGCGTCTCGAACTGCGCCAGCTCCGGCAGCATCTTCCCCTGCAGGTCCACCGAGAAGAGCGTGGGCAGCCCGTGCCGTCGCCCGATCTCCAGGTCACCATAGGCAGGGGCGATATGCACGATACCGGTGCCGTCGCCCAGGCTCACGTAGTCATCGGCAACTACGGTGTAGGCTTTGGACATATCGGTGGCCACACCTACACCCGGCACGCCGGGGTAGAGGTTCTCATAGACGATACCGGCCAGCTCTGCACCGGTGAAGCGGCGAATAATCGTCGCTTCCTCGCCGAGGTTAGCGGTCATCAACGCTTCTGCCAGCACAAAGGTCTCTTCGCCCAGTTGCGCAGCCACGTAGTCGCCCCCGGGCTTCACCGCCACCGCCACATTGGCGGGCAGCGTCCACGGGGTAGTTGTCCAGGCGAGGAAATATACATCGCCGGCCAGCCCCGCCAGCGGGGCGGGCAGCTGCCCGTCTACGCGTGCTACCTTGAATTTCGGCCAGATGCTCGGATCTTCAGTGTCATCCTTGTAACCCTGCGCCACTTCATGGTCGCTTAGGGTGGTGACACAGCGCGGGCAGTGCATATTCACCTTGTAGTCGCGATAGAGCAGCCCGCGATCCCACAGGTTCTTCAGAATCCACCAGTTGCTCTCCAGATACTCATTTTTGTAGGTGATGTACGGGTTTTCCAGATCGATCCAGTAACCGATGCGATCGGTCATCTTCTCCCATTCCTGTACGTAGCGAAAGACGCTGCCTTTGCATTTCTCATTGAAGGGGGCGATGCCGTACTGCTCGATGTCGTGCTTGCCTTCCAGCTTCAATTCGCGCTCAATCTCCAGCTCCACCGGCAATCCCTGGGTATCCCAGCCGCCGCGTGCTCCGATGATATGGAAGCCATTCATGCGCTTGTAGCGCAGCATGATATCCTTAAAAGCGCGCGCGAGCACGTGGTGCACACCGGGGCGGCCATTGGCAGTGGGAGGGCCTTCAAAGAAGATGAAATCCGGGCCATCCTCGGTGCCACTCATGGCGCGGCGCGGCACATCGGCCTCACGCCACCAGGCGAGAACCTCTTCTTCTAATTTCGGGAACGATACCTGTGAAGCTACACTACGAAACACTGTGGCACTCCTTAATGAGAAAAGAGTTAGCAGTTAGTTTGATTGCTAACTACTAACCCTGCTGAAAAATCTGATCTGTTATTTTTTTCCAATTCCACCACGAAGTGGTGGTGGAATATAGCCCAGGGCGTAAGCCTTGGGATTGATTTTATCTATATTGCATCTCACCCCGAAGGGGTGACGGAAGAGTAGTCCACCACCACTTCGGGGTGGAATTAAAACTAAACTCTCTGACCCGGCGCTTACGCACCGGGCTATATTCCACCACCACTTTGTGGTGATATTCAATGATTATTTCTTCAACTTGCTGAACAGATTGCCAAACATATCGCCCAGGGTTGGGGTGGCGACGCTTTCGGCTTTCTGTTTCTGCATAAATTCGCGGGTTTCGTTACGTTCGCGATCGCGGGCTACTTGCTTGATGCTCAGCGTCATGCGGCGGTCACGCGGGCGGAATTCTATAACCTTGACGGATACGACCTGGCCCACTGCTACTGCTTCCGCTGGTGTTTCGATGCGATGTTCGGTCATTTCGCGAGTGGGGATGGTGGCATCTACGCCTTTCATGACCAGCGCAGTAGCGCCAAAACTTTCCAGCTTGGTGATGGTGACCTCAATAATAGAACCTTCGCGGATCTGCTTGTAAGCTGCTGTCCACGGATCATCTTCTAATTGTTTCAAGCCGAGAGAGATGCGTTTGCTATCTTTCTCTACGCGCAGTACTTTAAGCTGCAACTGCTGATCGATTTGCAGAAACTCTTCTGTTTTCTCTACACGATCCCAGGAGATGTCCGAGACGTGTAGCAACCCATCAACACCGCCGATGTCGACAAAGGCGCCGAATTCGGTAATGCGGCGTACCACACCATCGACCAGCTGACCGGGTTTCAGGTTTATCATCAGCTCTTTCCGTTGCACAGCGCGCTTTTCTTCATCAGCACGGCGCTCGGAACAGATTACCCGCCCCTTTTCCTTGTCGACTTCAGAAATTTTAAATTCGACCATATGGCCGATGTAGCGTTCTAAGCCATCCAGATCACGGGTAGCAATCTGTGATTTAGGGATGAAACCACGTACGCCCAGGTCAATGACCAGCCCGCCCTTTACCGCGTCTACCACGGTGGAGGAAAGGGTGACTTGCGATTTACGGGCTTCTTCAAGAGATTCCCACATCTTATCATAGTCACTAGAAGTGCCGGCGGTGACAATACCACCCTCGGCAACTACAGAATCATCGACTTCAGCGGCGAAGTCTTCGGCAAACTCGTCAGGCATGAGTGCTCCTCTTCGGTCTATCCACAGGTTCCCCTGCGATACTACACGTTAGAATACCATAATCACCCGCTGTGAGGGAATACCCCGGAAAAGAAAATACTGCTTGATTGATGGCTTCGCAAAAATATTTTCTCCAAAAGAAGGAAATACCGCCCGACATTGCGAATTGATAGTATGTGTTTTTAATTTAGCGTTAGACCGTGAAAATTACCTATCACAAGGAAAAGGGGAACAAAATGGCTACTATAAAGAAAAAAAATGATGATGAAGTCGATCCGTTAGAAGCAACGAAACAGCGGATTACGGCGGAGAAGGTTCGACTGGAAGCTGAACTGCATGAGATAATCGAAAGAACTGTACTCTCTTCGGACACGGAGAAAGCAGCAGAAATCTCGTCTTATGATGACCACCCGGCGGATATGGCCTCGGAAACCTTCGAGCGCGAGAAAGATCTGGCGCTGGAAAGCAATATCCAGAGCCTGCTGACCAAAGTAAACACTGCACTGGAAAAGATCGCCGAAGGTACCTATGGCATTTGCGATGTCTGCGGAGTGGAGATCAACGCGAAACGCATGGAAGCCCTCCCCTGGGCCTCGTTGTGCCGCGACTGCCAGGCCTTCCATGAAGGCCGCTGACCAGTGAAAATGCAAAAAAAAATATGGGCCGTTAGTGCAATTGTCATCCTGACGGCCCTCGATCAGCTTTCCAAGGCGCTGGTAATTCAACATTTCCCCACTCTCGGCACCTCTGTGCCGGTGGTGCCGGGTGTTTTCAGCATTACCTATCAGATTAATACCGGCATGGCCTTCAGTCAGGGATCATCCTGGGGGGTACCGCTCATTGTTTCGATAATCCTGCTGGCGCTAGCAGCATTATCATTTCTGATACGCCCATATATTGCTTTCCGCGGCGCTTTATCATCATTATGCTTGATTATAGCGGGCGCAACTGGTAATCTTATCGACAGAGTTCGTCTCGGCCATGTTACAGATTTTCTCGATCTTTATCGAGGAACGTTTCATTGGCCAGTATTCAATATCGCGGATATCTGCGTGGTCATCGGGGTAGTTACTCTGGTGGTGACAATATTCACTGCAGAGCGTAAACGACCCACGCCGGAAGGTACCACCATATGAAACCTGTACTATTATCATTTGCCACCCCGGATCTGCTCATGCGGATAGGTATACTTTTAGTTGTTGCACTAGGAATCGGTATCTGGCTCTGGATCACCAGCCGCCGCGAGCCGCTGACAAAAGAGCACTATATCACCGGACTGGTGACGCTGGCGGTTGCTCTCATCCCGCTGGCATTGTTGCAATTTTTCCCCGACATCCGCATCAACTCCTATGGAGCTATGCTCACATTGGGTTTCCTCGCGGGCACCATCACCGCTGTGCAATTGGGCAAGCGTCGAGGCATCGCCGGAGAGAATATCATCGACATGGGGTTGATTATCCTCATCGGGGCCATCATCGGTGCGCGCCTGATCTACGTGATGATTACCAAGGATATCAATGGAGTACACCCGCATATCATTGACGCCGAGATACTGCGCCAGGGTATGGGCGGCCTCAGTTTTCACGGCGGCCTCATCGGTGGTGTTATCGCCGCCGGGATATATGTCTGGATCACCAAACTGAACTTCTGGCGTGTGGCTGACACTATGGCTCCGGGATTAGCGATAGGCTACGCCATCACGCGCATCGGCTGTTTTCTCAATGGTTGCTGCTATGGCAGACCCGCTCCGGAGTGGCTACACACTCCCTTCGCCGTCACCTTCCCGGCCTTCGCTGGCCGCGCCCCTATCATCCACGTTTACGCCACCCAGCTCTACGCCATGGCGATGGGGCTGGTGATGTTCGGCATCCTGCTCCTGCTTGCCCGCGGGAAGAGTATGGGGCGCGCTGGCCGTCTGCTGATGGTGTTGCTTATCCTTGAGGGGATAGAGCGCTTTGTGATGGAGATCTTCCGCGAGCCGGATCCACATTTCACCAGCATCCTCTCCCCCGCCCAGGTGGTATCAATTGTGCTGGCGCTCATCGGAGTCATCGGCTACTTCCTGTTGAAGAAAGTACCGGCGGTGGTGGAAGAACCAGCCTCCGAGTAGACTCCCTTTGCATGGGCGTCATCCCTTCTCTACCGCCGCGAACCCCAACATGTCAATGATCCGCTTGATCTCGGCAATATCGATCTTTGTCTCATCGAAGGTGAATTCGCCGACAGTGGACTCGAGGTCTACTTTGGCTGAAATAACCCCTGGTGCACCAGCCAGACGTCGTTCGATACGCGATGAACAACCACCGCAGGTCATCCCATGTATTGTCAATTCAATTGTAGTCATTTCTTTTCTCCTTCGATAATAGTTCCAAGGCTGATTTAGAGTGTTCAAGCCCGTTAGCCTAATTCCCCGCCCTGAAGGACGGGGAGTAGAGATAATCGTCAACAAATTTTTATCCCCAAATAATGAAGCTCACTTCATTACTGATTCCTCGTATGAACATTTTTTTAACTTGGAACTTGGAACTTGGAACTAATGTCGTTATACTAGCATGGATATGAGATTATTTATAGCCATATTGGCGCTCTTTGCCTGCGCATTATTCTGTCTGGCGCTATCCTGGGAGACATCTCCGGGGCGCGTGGTGGTGGTCAGCGTACATCCGGGTGAGGAGAGCGTCGCCCGGCTGGTGGAATCACTGGCGGAAAGTGATGTTCCGCGCATTGCCGCCACATTGGGAGTTGCACTGCCGGGGCCATTTGAGGTGTACGCCTATACAGATGGGGCGGAGTTCATGACCGATGCCGGACGCAACCCCTACCTGCGCGGGGTCTCCTACCGCCCCAGCGGGGCCATCCGCGTGAATGCCACCACAACGGTTAATGAACTGCGCCGCACGCTAGCGCACGAGCTGACTCATAGCCTGCTGAATCAACTCCTCGGTGATCATATCAGCATACTGCCGCTCTGGGTGGATGAGGGGATAGCCGGGCACTGCTCCGACCCGATAGCGCCGGAGAACCTGCAGGCTGCCGCGCAGCAGATGCACCAGCAAGGAGTGCTGACATTGTACGAGATGGAGCACGGCTTTGGAGATGATCATAACAACAATGCCGCCTACCTGCAAAGCCGTGCGATGATCGCCTGGTTGGAATATAATCATCCGGGAGCCCTGCGCAAACTGCTAGCGCGCATGGCAGACGGCGAATACTTCCCCGCCGCACTGCAAGCCACCACCGGGCTAACCGCCGAAGAATGGCTGAAACGCTGGCAACAAGGAATACCATTCTGGATAAATCTGATACCGATATTGAACTCCCCGGTAATCTTCGCCCCCTTTGCCATCCTAGTGGTGATAATAGTAATCCTGCGCGAGCGCAAACGCAAAGCAGAGGAAGAAGCAGAAGCGATGCTGGAAGAAGAGCCCGGGGAATTAACCGATGAGGAAGATGACCCGGAAGATGATCTGCTGGAGGACGAAAAGGCAATTGATGAGGAGATGGGGAAACTCTAATTGTGCCCATCGTTTCTATTTGGTTTTTACGTGGCATGTGCTATACAACAAAATTCCCCCTGGAACCGTAGTTCCAGGGGGAATTTGACTAGTGACTCGTGACTAGCGACTCGTTAGAGAACCGGGTTCTCGGCACGAGCTTTCAGTTTTTCCCAGCGGGTATCGATTTCCGTCTGGATTGACTCGGCGATGTCGGCGAACTTCGGCGTGGCAATGTGGCTGAACATGGAGCCCATCTTTGCCAGTGCTTCGGTTACCGGGATCTTCGAGTTGCTGGTTTCCGGGTTGTAGTTGAGCGTAGTGACGCCACATTCCACTTCATACAGTGGGTGAATGCAGCTCTTCACTATGGCATCGATGACATCGTTGCCCTGGCCCGGATCGCAGCCCCAGTTGAGCGGGCAGGCGCTGAACAGCTTGCCGAAGGCGAAGCCGCCGTTGCGTACCGTTGCCTGCGCTTTGCGCGCTTTGGCGATCATGTCGCGGGGGTTGCTCTCGGCAGCCTGGAAGAGATACGGCGCGTTAGTGCCGCGCATGATCTCCACGATGTCCTTGGACTGCGTGAGCTTGCCGCGCTGGCCGGGGCCGACGCCCGCGTTGGAGTTGCGCTGGCCCTTGATACCGGAGTAGCAGAGCTGGCCGCCGGTGTTCATGTAGCCCTTGTTATCGTACTCGAGGAAGATGATCGGGTCATTGCGCAGCGAAGCGCCGATCAGCTGATCCATGCCGATATCATCGCCACCGTCGCCGGAGACGCAGATGAAGGTGATCTCTTCATCGGGGATCTCACCTTTCTGGCGGAAGCGGTGGTACATCTCCATGATACCCGTCGCGGTAGACGAGTTGTTATGGAAGAGGTTGTGTACGTAGGGAACCTTGTGCGAGGTGAACGGGAAGCCGGTGGTCACCACCATACCGCAACCGGTATTGAAGATGAACACCACTTTGCCGTCGATACCACGCAGGAAGAGGTTCAGGTTAGTGAAGATGCCACAGCCCGGGCAAGCAGAATGCTTGTCGATACGTGTCGGCATGTTCGAGAGCTCTTTCAGGTCGATCTTATCTTTACCGGCATTCCAGGTGGTCTCTTCGGTGGTGAGTGGCTTGAGTGTCTGTGGCAGTGCGTCGCCTTCTGGCACGCCCGACCAGGCACCATGGAAGCGACCTTCCAGCGTCTTCAGGCTGGCGTCTACATTCGGCCAGTTCATCGCCAGGTCGAACATCGGATGACCATCTTCTTCCGGACGGAAGTTAAGACCACCGATGCCGTAGACACGGCTGATCACCTGCGTGGTGCAGTTGCCGGCCTGCTGCAGTGCAGCAGAGACTTCGTTCTCCAGGTAGTTGCCCGCGCCATACTGGCTGACGCGCTCGGCGACAACCAGGTTCTTCAGGCCACCCACTGCTGCAACCATCTCCTTTTTCGGGAAGGGGCGCAGCACTATCGGCTCAACCAGCTTGACGGACTTGCCTGCGGCTTTGAGTTCATCAACGGTGATTTTGGCAGCTTCGGCGGCGGAGTTGAGGATGAGTAGACCGGCTTCGGCATTCTCATCGCCATATACTTCGACGAAGTCATATTTGCGCCCGGTGAGTTCAGCAAATTCAGCGAAGACCTGTGGGATCATCTCGTAGGCCTGCTGCATCTTCTGCTCCATGATGACTTTGGTGTTGATAACGTCATCGTTCATGTAGGGGCCGAAGGTGGTCGGGTTCTCGGTATCCAGCGCATTGATGCGTTTCGGCTTGGTGCCGACGAAATCCGCTACATCTTTCGGGTTAGCGAAGACTTCGATGCGGCGGTTAGCATGGCTGGTATGGAAGCCATCGTAGCCGATGATAGCGGGCAAATTGACCGCTTCAGCAATTTTGATGGCGATGATGTTCATGTCGTAGGTGGCCTGAACATTCGGGGCCAGGAAAGTGAGCCAGCCCCAGCCCAGGGTGGCGGCCAGGTCGCTGTGCCCGTTTTTGATGTTCAGCGGTGCGCTGATTTCGCGCAGGCTGAGGTTGAGCACCATCGGCAAGCCCATGCCAGCGATTGCGGGCATCTCTTCGGCCTTGAGCATCAACCCCTGTGAGGAAGTGACGTCCACGGCGCGGCCACCGGCCAGTGCCATACCGGTACAGATACCGATAGCGGCCAGCTCGGAGGTGCCGACGACGAAGCTGATGTCGCTGGTTCCGGCAGCTACTGCCTTGGCGACAATTTCACCTACTTCGGAAGATGGGGTGATGGGGTAATAGCCCTCACCATCGAATTTAATATCTAAGATCGCCTGTGCAGCGGCGTCGTTCCCGTTTCCGAGAAACATCTTCTGTTCTGCTTTTACAGCTCGCATGTCAGCCCTCCCTCATTCAGTGCTTTCCCTTTTTTCGTTGTCGGGCAGACTGCCACGCAGCGCAAGCACGCCTTACAATAGGACAGGTCGATACCCGCCATCTTCTGCTCTTTCCACACGATAGCGCCCGGATCAGCACAAACCATCAAGCATTTGGCGCAGTCAATGCAGGCTTCGCGATTGAACTCCGGTGCTGGATTGGAACGTGCGCCCGCATTGGAGCGGGTCACCGTGCAGTGTGTCAGTGCGTCAATGGCACCACCGTTGAGCATGGACAGGTAACCGATGCCACCGCGCTCTTCGGAGGGCGGTACCAGCTCGTACTTGCCGTCAGCGGCGAAGGTCTCGGTGTGCGACTCAGCCACGGCCTGCTTATAGGCGGTGACGTTGGCGGTGATCGCCTTCGGCCAGGTGCTCTCGATGTAGTGCTGCACGTCGGCTTCCGGGAATTTTAATACATACGCCAGCATGGCCATCATCGGCATGTTGAGGCGACTATGCGACTCAATGGCGATGCGCTGGGCGTCAAGCGTGATAATCGTACCACTGTGCATCTGCAGCTCGTCGCGAATCTCGGCGGCGGAACGACAGGTGTTCACGATAACCGTGGCATTCTCCTGCAAGCCCTTGTTAAGCTTGAGCGGGCGAATCAGGTTTTCGCGAAAGATGCAGAGGATGTGCGGGCGGTTATTAGGGCCGCTCTCGCGCACCGGCGTGCCGAAATCGCACAGCCGTAAAGAAACATCGGTCGGGGTTCCCTTTTTCTCAGACCCGTATTTGGCGTCGTAGGCGCCATCAAGGTTGAGGTAAGAAGCCCCGATTTTGAACAGGATCTTGGCCGCCATATTGGCTCCGTCTCCGCCGATAGCGGAAAGCAGACAATTGGTGAAGCCTTGTCCGTCATAGTAGGGTAGTTGATAGTTCGACATCCATCACTCTCCATTGTGGGGGCAGCCGCCCCCGAATCTGGCAAACAACACATTGTACCACATTTCACAAACATCGTACAACTTGAATATTGCGATAATATTTCGGGCGTGGGTTGACACAATAGATGCATACACAGACAATAAGGACGAGAATTATTATGAAATTTGAAACCTATTCGTTAAAGTTAGTCGCCGAGATTGGCGATGTGGTACACCGCGTGGATGCCGGGCAGGTGGAGACGCTGGTGGATATGATCATGCGTACCCGACGCCTATTTGTGGAGGGACGCGGCCGCTCCGGGCTGATGATGAGCGCCTTTGCCATGCGCCTCACCCATCTGGATATCCACTGCCACGTGGTAGGCGAGTCCACCACCCCCAGCCTGCAGCCGGACGACCTGTTACTGGTTGGCTCCGGTTCCGGCGAGACTGTGACGGCGGTGCAGGCGGCGAAACTGGCGAAATCCAACCGTGGTAAAGTGACGGTACTCACGTCACGCCGCTCCTCCACCCTGGCAAAGATCAGCGATCACCTGGTGATCATCCCCGCCCCGGTGCGGGAAACCGGTGACATTGAGACTGTCAGCACGGTTCAGCCGATGGGCTCCCTTTTCGAGCAAACGCTATTAATCGTCCTCGACACCATCGTCCTGATGCTCAAAGACCGCTTGCAGCAAGATGAGCAAATGATGATCGCCCGCCACTCGAATCTGGAATAGCCCCCTTCCCCAGAATATCACAAGCAGGTATAATCTATTTGCCCAGCGTTGACTCGCTGGAGTACCTGCATAGGAGGCCTTATGCGTCTATTGCCTGCGGGATTATTATTATTTATCGTCACTAGCCTGTTGCCAGCCTGGGGGCAAGTAGCGGATCCATTAACTGCTGCTCCCCCCACCGGGTCGGAGCGCATCATCTCTTACCATACCGCAATTGCTATCCAATACGATGGTGGGGTGGATGTGCAGGAAGATGTAAGAGTGCTGAATACGGGGCAGAATATGCCCAATGGTTTTGAACTCTTTTTCGCCAATAGTCGCTATGATAGCAATGGGCTGCGCCGAATATTAACACCGACAATCACCCAGGTGTTGCGCGATGGAAAGCCGGAGCCATTCCTGGTAGAAAAAGGCCCCAAGGAAGCTCGACTGATAATCAGCGGCAGCGGCGGACGCTATCCGGTGGGGTTATACAATTACACCATTCGCTATAGCAGCGACGCCCAACTATTGCAACTGCCTGACCGGGACGAGTTGCAATGGGAAGTGCGTGGCGACATCGGGGATCTGGCCGCCGATAGCGTGAGCGTGACCGTGACACTACCAGATGGAATGTCTACCACGCAAGCTACCCCATTTGCCCGGGTGACAGCTCTCACCGGTGATACCAATGAGTTTACGATTACCCCCACCGGCGCCAACAGTTTCACCTGTACCGCTAGCCGCCCATTGCGCGCCAACGAGAACCTTACCTTCGGCATATCCATGCCGCCGCACCTGATCCTGCGCCCGACTTCCGGGCAGGTACAACAGCAGATACTGCGCGATAACCCGGAGATATATTGGGCCATTGCCGGTATCCTCATCGTCTTGCTATATTTCCTCCTCGTCTGGGCCGCAGTGGGGCGTGACCCCCGCGCGGGCAAAGCGACTCCGCGTTTCACTCCCCCGGCAGCGCTATCGCCGGCGGCAGTTCGCTATCTCAGGCATCTGCATCATGATGATATCGGCCTGGCTACCGTACTGGTGAACGCCGCGACACACGGGCTGGTGAAGATATCCGAATATACCGACAGCTTCCGCATTATGCGCATCGGCGATACTAATCCACCGGTGCAGCGACTGGTACTTACCGAGTTGAAACGTGGCTACATCCTCACCTACCCAGAGTTGGCGGCACGCGTGCAGCTAACTGAGGAAGTCGTTAAGAATGCGGTGCAGCAGCTTATTGACGAAGAAAGCGTGCCTATCGTAGTAAAGAAGGGCAAATTACGGCTGGAGAAAAGCCCGGACATGGAATTGCCGCCCAGTGATACACCGCTTACGGCAGAGGAATATGCGGTGCTCAACTGCCTGCTGCCGGGTATTACCCAATCAATCATGGTAGATAAGGGCGCGCAAGAGGAGTTCTACCAGGCACGTAAGGTTTTGTGCGCCTCGCTGGAGGCTGGCTATGCGAAACGCTACTTCTCTACCAACAGCAATTACTTCGGCTTCGGGTTGATAATCGCCATCATCGGCCTGCTACCGGCGGGGATGTGGGTGATAATGACAGAAGATGATAGCTGGACACCATGGCTGGCGATGGGCGGCATGACAATCGCCGCACTGGTCTTCTTTGTCAGTTTACTGCCTGCCTGGAAACGTGTGCTGGCCGGTGGTCGACTTCTGCGGAAAACGCTCTGGTGGTTGATCCCGGTATCATTGTTCTTCGCCGGGCTAGGCTTTGTCTGTTCTGATCTGCTACCTCCGCCGCCGATTTACCTGAGTATTTATGCCGTGCTGATGCTGGCGCTGAACATTCTCTTCCAGAACCTGCTCACTGCCATGACAATGGCCGGTCGCGCAGTGCTCGATAGCATTGAAGGCTTCCGGCATTACCTCACTGGTGAAGTGTTGTTGCCCGAGGCCCCGGTGACGAATGCCCAGTTCGAGGCCTGCCTCCCCTATGCGCTGGCGATGGATCTCCCTGATAACTGGACAGCTAATTTTGTACGTCCTGCGCACGGCGATTGTGATCCTAAACCCTACACACCCGCATGGTATAGCGGGGAGGCATGGAAGAGCGGACAACTGGGCCATTTTGTCCATGCCCTCATTGCCGACTTTGCCATGTCAATTAATGCCATACCAGATGCAGCGGCAACCGCAACGCTGGACAATTCATCGGAGTAAATCTCTCGAAGGAGTAAACGATGAAATTATTGTGGGATAAAAAGCTGACAGCGGAGCATCCCTTATCCACATCATTTATACCGGGGGTATGGTTTGGAACTTGGAACTTGGAAATTGGAACTTGGAACTAATCATCGAAGGAGTTAACATGTCATCGTTCTCGCTAAATGATCATTCGCACCGCCGTTTTAACCCACTCACCGGCGAGTGGCTGCTGGTTTCGCCTCACCGGGATAAGCGGCCGTGGCAGGGACAAGAAGAAGATACTCCGGTGGATGACCGTCCGGCATATGATCCGGAATGCTATCTGTGTCCCGGCAATACCCGTAAGGGACTAACCACTCCCAATCCCGCCTACGAGTCAACCTTCGTCTTCACGAACGATTTTTCAGCTTTGCTACCCGACTCGCCGGAGGGAGGGGTAAATATCGACGGGCTGATGGTGGCACAGGCGGAACGTGGCATCTGCCGCGTCATCTGTTTCTCCCCCACTCATAATCTGACGCTGGCGGAGATGACTACCGAGCAGCTCGCCCCGGTGGTTGACGTGTGGGCGGAGCAGTATAATGAAATAGGCGCCATACCCGACATCAATTACGTGCAGATATTCGAGAACAAAGGCGCCATCATGGGCTGCAGCAACCCCCACCCGCACGGGCAAGTATGGGCCAGCCAGAGCATCCCCGGGGAACCGGCAAAAGAGTTGCAGACGCAACGCGCTTACCATGCCGAGAAATGCAATTGCCTGCTCTGCGATTACCTGCGCCTGGAAGAGCAAGCACAAGAGCGCATCGTCTGCGAGAATGAGCATTTTGTCGCGCTGGTGCCCTTCTGGGCCTGCTGGCCGTTCGAGGTATTGCTGTTGCCGCGCCGCCATACTCGCGCACTGCCGGAATTATCCTCCGAGGAGCGGCTGGCATTGGCGGATATCCTGCGCCGTCTCACCACCCGCTATGACAATCTCTTCGAGACCTCCTTCCCCTACTCGATGGGCTGGCACCAGGCCCCCACCGATGGCGACGCCCACGAAGAGTGGCACCTGCACGCACACTTCTACCCGCCGCTGCTGCGCTCCGCCTCGGTGAAAAAATTCATGGTCGGCTTCGAGATGCTGGGCAACCCACAACGCGACATCACCCCGGAGACCGCCGCCACTAAATTACGAGCATTGTCCGAGGTGCATTATAAGAAATCGTAGTATGGACGTCCCCGTAGCATGGGAGCCTGCCCATGAGAACGAGGTCGCAATTCCAGGATTATTTTTTCAACACAGAGATCACAGAGAAGATGAACGGGGCATGTTTCCCCGTTGAAACCCCATTTATGGGGCGCATGACGCTAACCCCGGCATTTATGCCGGGGTTAGCCTATTGTTATAGAAGCACAACAACCTGCAGATTATTTTTCAAAAAAAGTGTAAATAATAGCTGAAAGATATTGCAGGAATGTTTTTTCAGTGGTAGATTATAATTAAGGTATTAAATACGTGCTGTGATGTTTGTTATGGGTGATTGTATAGTTTCACCAACTCTGTGAAACTGTTTTGCAATAGATGCGTATTTGTATTGTGTTAGTATCATGGAGGTACAAAAGTGGATGTATTATCCATCTTTTAGTCCCTTATGACATTGTATTTTGCAGGTAGGAACTGTAGAGGAGAGTGTACTATGCGTAGAATAATCGGGAAATGGGCTATTTGCCTTTCTATATTGATGTCGATGTCAGCGCTGGCAATTGCGCAAGATGCGGCAACTGATCCTGGTGGATTGGATGTGGTAACCACCGGACCGGCCATCACTGTGCCGGATCTGGCAGGATCCAATGTTGATATCATCGATCCAGTCGCAGCTGGATCGGCGGTAACTGATGATGAAACCACCGCTACCGCACCAGCAGCTGATCTTAAATTCGGCATCATTAAAGTAAGCTATGCCGATTTAAGTAGCATTACTGCTGCTCTCGGGGGCACCATGTTGCCATTAGATACCGGCAGCAGCCTCAGCAATGGCTCATCAAATTATCCAACTGGCTACCGTTCATCGTACAACAACCAGGGAAACTATTACCCCACATCCTACAACAATGGGTACAACAACAACAACAACAACAACGGCTACAACAACAACAACAATGGATACAACAACAACAACGGGTATACGAACAATGGGTACAATAACAACAACGGGTACAACAACAACAATGGATACAATAACAATAATGGGTATACGAACAATGGATACAACAACAACAACAACAAC
>JBBRXO010000007.1:0-57363 GCA_038248345.1 Armatimonadota bacterium
CTCCGCGGTGTCTTTCTGATACACTTGCTGCATGGTGGTTCTCTCCTTCTTGGTTGGTACCCAGGAGACATCTTACCAGATGCCCCCGGAGAGAGCCACCGGTCTCTATTTCAACTTTCCACTACGAGCGGGACACCCTCGGGATGGATATTGGCCCCATTATTGGTGGTGTGGCAGGCCTCCTATTAGGCTTAGCTTTAGGAAATAGTAGAGCTTGTGAATTGTGATTACGTGCGCAATTAGCCTTGTGCCAAGTGCAGATTGAGAAGAATACGCGGGGGTAATGTGGCGATTACCGGCACTCTACTGCATGAATATCATCCATGCGCTGCTCTACGGTACTTATAGCATCGGCAAATGGGCCGGGCTTCTCCATCTTTACCGATACTAGTGCGGCGGCAAAGCGTAGCGCCATCATTTACAGCATCATCGAGTCCGCCAAAGAAAACGGTCTCAACCCTTTCGAGTACCTGAAGTACCTCCGCGAACAAATCCCCCAGCGGCCCATTGCGCAACTAGAAGACATCCTCCCCCAGGTCAGAGGCGTTACGTTACCCAGTGACTGCCACGTGCCCAGTAGAGCAACCGAGAATGCGTAGTACCGTAGGCAGTGTGGCGGGGAGAGTTTGACGCTTACGAATAAATGGCATTGAAAATCAGTTAGTCAGCATGCAATCGGTTATCCTCGCTGCCGGTAAATAATCGCCAGCACCTCTTCCGTTGTCGCAGGTGCCGGAACATTTGCCAGGGCGCGGTTGATCATCTGTTGGGCGTCGTTGCGGTTGTATTGTAGCTGGAGGAGGACGGCGAGGACTTCGGCTTCTAGCTCCTGACTAGCGTTATTGGTACGGGCACTCGCGGAGGGGGCGACGCCGCCGTCTATCAGGCAGAAGGCCCCCATCTTGCCCTGCAGTTTGGCCACGATCTCCTTGGCCTTCTGGCGACCGACGCCGGGCAGGCTGGTGAGGATGCGCATGTCGCCGGTCTCGATGCCGGCTGCTATCTGGGCGATGGGCAGGACGATGGCTTTGACGGCGGTCCTCGGCCCGATGCTGGCCACCTGGATGAACTGCTCGAAGAACTCACGCTCCAGTTGCTGGCGGAAGCCGATCATCACCGGCACGCCGCGCGACTGGTCAATCTGCAGGTAATAATAGATGACCAGCTTCACCTCGGTCTCCTCCACCGCGGCGGGCATGGCGGCGAGGAGCGCGGGCGGCACCAGCACCTCGTAGCCGATACCGCCGACGAGTATGAGCAAAGAGCTGGCTTTGCGCTCCAATATAGTCCCCTGTAAGTAACTAATCATCTTATTTTCCTCTCCGGGTGATAGCGCTATTGGCGCGGTAGGCGTGGCAGATGGCCATCGCCAGCGCGTCGGACACGTGGTCAGGTATTGCTTCATTTGGCAGCCCCAGGATACGCTGTACCATGGACTGCACTTGCATTTTATTGGCATGGCCGTTGCCGGTAACCGCGCTTTTGATGGCGGTGCTGGCATAGCCGATGACGGGTATGGCACGCTCTGCGGCGGTGAGATAGATGACACCGCGGGCGTGCCCCATGAGAATGGCGGTCTTGGGGAATGCGTAGGAGGCGTATAGCTCCTCCACCGCCATGGCATCGGGGATGAACTCATGCAGTACGGCGATGAGTTTATCATGGATGTGCAGCATCCGCCCGGCCATCTCGGTGGTGTCCGGTTTAATCACCCCCGCCGCCAGGCAGTGTAGCTGCCCCGCCGCGTTCATATCTATTACCCCGTAGCCGGTGTTGATCAGGCCGGGGTCGACGCCGATTATAGTCATAAATTAGTCACTAGTCACTAGTCGATAGTCATCACCACCCCCTGAAGGAGGTGGCTAACAACTGCAAGCGCGCTATCATTCGATTCCGAAAAGTCCGCGAAGGCGGACGGCCGGCGCGCAGCGCCCTGCAGCCGGGATTTCAATCCCAGCGGAAATATTTCGGGACGCCCATGTTACGATATCCAATTTCCCATGCGTAGTACCTCCGGTGCCCCTAAAGCTTTATCCCAGGCAAGGGTATATGGCTGGCCGGGGTAGAGGTCGAAACAGTTGTCGGTGAGTGCTCGTTCTCCGTCTACGTCAAGGGAGACACCCCAGGCGAAGGAAGTTGACGTGAGAGTTAATACCCCATCGCAGAGCTTCATCTCGATATTGGGATTGGCATCGAACTGCAGGTCTTTGAAGCGTTCGAGGAAGAGGCGGTGTTGCGCTACCAGCTGACCATCTTTGGATAAAGAGGCAATGGCGGCAGTAGTTGCGAAACCAGCCGCTTCCCAGCTAGCCCGGGGGAAAGTGGCCAGTATCGTGCTGGCATTGGCGGCCAGCTGTGCCGGGGCAACCTCATCCAGTGGGTAGCCGCCCTTCAGATTGCAGATGCCGTAGCGCACCTGCCCGTTCCAGTCATTGGGGGTATCATTGACGCCGTAAATCGTGACGACGCCTTCCTCCTCCGCTACCACTACCGTTATATCGGCGAAGACGCGGCGTACTGGATGGAAGCAGAGCTTTTTTCGCAGATAATAATCGACGATGGTCCAACCGTGGGTGACGGGCCAGGAGTCGTTGAACATCCAGAAGATGGCGGCGGCGCTGCTGAACTTGCGACGGTGGTAGTTGCTGATATATTCCTGCAACCCCTCCGCCTGCCACAGCGCACTGGCGTAGGCGTAGTCTTCCCACGTCATCTTTGCCGGGTCGACGCCCAGCCATCCGATAATCGTAGAATAATAGCGTCCTTCGCCATCGGGATCAGTACGCGGGTAACAGATGGTATTGTCATGGTGCTCCCAACTGGGCGAAAACAGGTAACGTTCGTTCTCCGGCAGGAATTGTCGAAGTGTCGCGGGGGAAGAGCAACCGAGTACTCCGCCTTCATTGGGGAAACGATCCACGTTATTGCGGAATATCCACAATTCATCGGGGCCATTCTGGAAGGTGCTCCCCCACGGGTGTTGGTCACCAGTGGTAGGATCATTCGGACTGCGCAAATTCGACGAATATGGTGAAGAGAGCCAGTAGAATTTCGATGGGTCTTCCTCACAGGCAATTATTGGCAGATCATGGTTAAAAAGATAATAATGCGGGGCTATTTTCGCTGTTTTATGCCAGCCCCACTTGGTATCGCCCCATTCTATTTCATTATTGCCACACCATACCACTATCGAGGGATGATGCGCTAACTCGCGCATTCCGAAGCGCACTTCTCGATGCACCTCCGCCATAAAGTCGGGTTGATCAGCCGGATACTTGGAGCAGGCGAAGAGCAGGTCATGCCAGATGATTATTCCCGCTTCGTCACATGCATCACAGAGGGCGTGATCGGCATAGAGCGCCCCACCCCATATCCGCATGGTGTTGAAGTTTGCATCCACGGCCACCTGAATCAACTCGCGATAGCGCTCGGGCGTGACGGTACTGTAGAGCAGATCCGCAGGAACCCAGTTGCCGCCCTTGCAGAAGATGGGGAGATGATTGATATTAATGATGAAGTATTCGCCGGTTACCGGGTGTTTCGTCTGGTCAACCTCCACCAGCCGCACTCCCGTGCGCCGCGTCGTTTTCTCCTCGTATCCGTTAGCTGTGGTCAGCGTCACTTCCACGTTGTACATATACTGCTCACCCTGCCCACGCGGCCACCAGAGGGTGGGATTATTTAGTTTAAATTGCACGGTATGGCGGGATTCGCCCTTGGGCACATTAATCTCGAGCGATACCTCCTGCCCGGTCTCCAGCAGGCGTGCGGTGAGGGTGGCAGTGTCCACATCGGCGATGCCTTCTATTGTGGCGCGCACTTCAAAGGTGGCGGATTTCAGCTCGGCGGTCGGTACGGCGAGGACGGTTACTTGCTCCAGGCACGGCACGTCGCTCCACTGCAGGCTGATGTCGCCCAGGATGCCCACATTCATCATGCGTGGATTCCAGTCCCAGCCGCACTGGTACTGCGGCTTGCGCTGCCAGTGGCGTTTAGTGAGCAGGTCACCGATGGTGAAGTTGTAGTCTTTGCCAGATTTATCGGCGGTATTGAATAGACCGGCATCAAGCTGAATGATGAGCAGATTCTCGCCGCTGCGTAGCGCACTGGTAACGTCGATAGCCGCCGGGCGGTGCGCGGTGTTATGTGTGCCGACCTTGACGCCATTGAGATAAACCTCACAGTCCATCTCCAGCTTCTCACAAGCGAGCCAGACCTTGGTCGCGGCAGATACCTCCGGCGCGGTGAAAGTGCGGCGGTAGACCCAGACCATCTCCTCCACCCAGCGGGCTTTGAGAGAATTAAGGCCGATATTGGGATCGGCCAGCACGCCCGCCCGGAGCAGCGTCTGATGCACCGGCTCGGGTACCTGGGCGCAGAACTGGCTGCGATGTTGCAGGCGTTCGCCATGTAATTGCCCTGGTTGTTCGGCGGAATATGCGAGTTCCCACGGGCCGTTCAGTGATAATTTGCCTTGCATGGTGGCTCCTACAATGGATGTCTTTTCTGTTTATTCGCTCAGTAGAGGAAAAAGCCTGCAAAGAATCAAAAATGCTTGACGTTAATTGGCAAAAAAGGTATTAAACAGATATGGTTAATGATGTACAACTGCGAATACGAACGTTACTGATAATTATAACGGTGGCTTTTCTGGCGCTATTCGGTTATCAGGCATATTGGCAGGTGATAAAGGCGGATTGGCTGACGAACAAGCCAACCAACCGGCGGCTGGCGCGGGCGGAGAAGCTGACACCGCGTGGAGCTATCTACGATAGCAACGGTGTGAAGCTGGCGTGGACAGATAACGGCGATCGCAAATATGCTGACCCGACCGGAACCGCCGCCGTCATCGGCTATATGGACCCGGTGTACGGACGTGTGGGGGTGGAAGGCGAGTGGAATCTGGAGCTGGCCGGGCTGGCGCGCACCTTTGATGCAACGGAAGTGGAACGCGTGCGCCGCAACGAAAAACCCCAGGGGAAAGACGTAGCGCTGACGCTGGACCTGAAACTGCAGCAGGCAGGTAGAGCTGCGCTGGGGGATAAGACCGGCGCGTTGGTGATGCTGGACCCGACTACGGGGGCGATACTGGCGTTGGTGACCAGCCCCACCTATAACCCGACGCAATTGCAGGAATATTTTACCAATAAAGACCTGGCGCAAAACGGCGAACTTCGCAACCGCGCCACCCAGGACCTCTATCCGCCGGGATCGACAATGAAGGTACTTACGGCCGCCGCCGCTCTGATGCACGGCGTCAGCACGGAGAAGGAGTACACCTGTACCGGCAAAACCGTCATCGGCGGCGCACCACTGAAGGACTACGGAAATGAGGTACATGGCGCGCTTAGCATGAAGCGTGCGCTGACGGTATCCTGTAATAACTACTTCGCCCATACCGCCGCTGACCTGGGCGCACCGAAGTTCTTCGAGACCGCCACCAGTTTCGGCTTTGGCAGCGATTGGTGGAATAAACTGCCCGAACCGCGCATGTTGCCAGTTTCCATGACCAAAAGTAACCTCACGGCGAAGATGGACCCTACTAAAGTGAAGAAAGGCGAGTTGGCGCATATGGGGTTCGGGCAATCCACGGTGGTGGTCACGCCGCTGCAGATGGCGATGATCGCCGCCACCGTGGCGAATGACGGCACGACCATGGCGCCTTACCTGGTGACGCAAGTGCGCAAAGCGGATGGCACGGTGCTCAACGATTATAAATCCCAGCAAGTCGGCTTCCCCATGAATAAAGATATCGCGGCAACGGTGAGCAATATGATGCGCAGCGTGGTGACCAGCGGTACCGGCACGCGCGCGAACATGAGCTCCGCGATGGTATACGGCAAAACCGGCACGGCAGAACAGGATGGCGGTGATGATCACGCCTGGTTCATCGGCTTCGCCACGCAGAAAAAGGGTGACGAAACCCGCAAAGTAGCCTTCGCCATCATCCTGGAACGCGGCGGCACCGGCGGCGTAGCCGCCGTCCCTGTGGCGCGGAAGGTGCTGGAGGCATGGGCGGAGTAGACCTCGATCGCGGGGTATGGCAGACATGACCGATTGAAGGTACGATAACCACGTGGGCACAAGCCTTGTGCCCCTATAAAATGGTCGTGGACATAGCGAATGCCAGGTAATTCTCCAACAAACTCCCCATAGGGTGTTTACAGTATGCCTTTATGGTTATATACTTGTTTCTGTAGATGACAATCAGTGATGAAACTTTGATGTTGCATCTATGGCGTTATCCTTGGTCTACCTACCCCCCGGCCCCCTTCCCGGCGCGGGAAGGGGCTGTGGGTTAGGTCACCCCGGTATAAATACCCCCGTATAGGGCTGGCGGATTTTGTACCCTAAATCAGCCTTGGAATTTGGAATTTGGAACTATTTTCGGAGGAGTAAAGAGATGACGATCACAGTTAATACTAGCCTTTGCCCGCAGAACCACCCCTGCCCGATGGTGCGTTATTGCCCGGCGGGGGCCATTACCCAACAGGGATCCAAAGCCCCGGTGCTTGACCAGGATAAGTGTATTCAATGCGGAAAATGCCTGCGCGGATGCCCGATGGGCGCTTTTGAAGATGCAGATTGAGTACCTACCCGGCGCAAAGCAGGAGATAATAATGGAAACTATGCAATGGTCGGATGCCGCTATCGAATTAATAGCTCACCGCTTCAAGCTCCTCTCGGGGACATCACGCTTGCGCTTGGTCTTCGCGTTGTATGACGGCGAAAAATCGGTCAGCGAATTGATGGAAATCACCCATATGGAACAAGCGAATGTATCCCGCCAGCTCTCCTTGCTGGTAGACGGCGGCTTGATCACGCGCCACAAGACACAGCAAAAAGTATGGTACCGCCTGGCGGACGCTTCCCTGACGGAACTAACCGGCCTGGTTTGCCGAAGCCTGTTTCAACGCAGCACCGACGTACTGGCGTCCTTTACCAGTGAAGATAAAGACTAAATGCTACAACGCTATTGAAAGCAGGCACCATTCACTTCCTTCCACACGCACTGGCCGGTCGCTCCGGCAGCCTATGCCTAAAAGGACGTGGAAGACAACGAAAGTATGCTACTTACTGTTAAATAATAACTTCCTCTATTTACCCGTTCTCATGGGCAGGACGCCTCCACCGTCGCCATCCTGGCTATGGTGGGCAGGCTATGCCACGCTCCTATGGCGCTATATTTACCGTTATTATCTGCGGTTCAGACATCGCGGTTGCTCCCAGTTTGTCGGTAACTTTGGCGCGCAGGGTGTAGCTTCCGGCTTTTGCTGGTTTCCAGGTATATACATACGGCGCCGCGGTGGTTTCACATATTTTTACATCTTCCTGATAGAACTCAACTATGCTAATTTCTGCCAATGTCGTACCCGGAAAGGCCGCGAGGAGCAGATTTACTGGCATGGTGAATGTGGGCTGTACGATGGGTTCGAGCCAAATCCCCTGCAGGCAGGCTCGTGACGATGTTGTAGTGTCTTTCAGGGTGATGGTCAGGGTGCGGGTTCCGCCGACGGCGAATACTGAATCGCAAGTGAAGAAATCTTGATTGAAGCCGGTGGCAAAACTGAGTTCAGGATATTTAGCCGCATCAATAGTTTGTCCGGTCGCAGCGTCGGTGACTGACAACGCTCCGCTGGCCGGGCTGTTGTCGGTGTAGCTACCCCACAGGATATGCAGTTTGCCGCCCACGCCAGCGGGGAAACTTACTTTCAGCGTGGCAATAATCGGTTTATCGGCACTCTCTGTACGCCGTACCAGTGAGGTAAGGGCGGGGGGGATGCCGACCGCGGTCATATCAAGTTTGGCGGTGCGCCAGTTGCCACCGGCTGCAGTCTCGCCGCCGGACGGTACTTCCAGAGAAAAACCTTGACGTGGTGCGGTAGTCATGAACGTTAGTTTCCCCGTCATGTCAAAATATCCGCCGCCGTACAGGCAATTTTCCACCCGCAAAGTCGGGCCTCCGCTAAAGCTGAAGAGTTTGGTGTCTGTGGCAACGTATGTTAACGGCATCTCTGGCTGTTCCGCCTTCGCTATTGAAAGTGCGATGCCCGGCGGTTCGGTTATCACGCCCCAATTAGACGGATCCATTTGTCGCGGGTCAGTGCCGGTAAAATCATCTTTTTTCCACGGGGTACGTGTTATCGTTCCGGCGATATCTCTCCGCCAACAGGCGGCATTCAGTTTCAACGGTATCACCAGATCCGACCGATCCTGGGTATACCTGCGCCCATCATCGCCCTGGCCGTACGGGGCGGCATGGAAATAACTGACCGATTGTATTTTAGTTAATTCCGGCATGGATGCCAGCGGTATTTCCGCTTCAATGACATAGCCGCGGCCATCGTAGCGATCGCGTATTTCCACCATTGCGCCCGGAACGGCCGTGAGGGCTTTACTGCTGTCCCACGGCGTGGTGGTGCCGGGGGTGCGGTATTCCCCGGGAGTGGTAATCTCGCTTAGCTCCTTCGATGGTGGCACTGCCGGAGATGCGGGCCGACAGGCTACAACCTGTGCCTTCAGCCGGCCATTATCTGCACGGATAGCGGATATAAAGAAACGAGTGTCGCCGGCAGCAGCATCGGTGCGTTGTGGATCGTCAATACCACCCAGCAGCAATTCAATACCGCTCCCCTTGCCAAACATACCAGCAGCATTGGCAACATCGGCAATTTTAAACTCCGGGTTAGTATCCAGAATATCGGCGAATATGCATAAATTGCCCGCGTCGCGGCGCATACGTATTTCTCCGTTAACGGTTTTTTTATCATCAAACAGAGTGAGTACTGGTAAATCCGTCGCCCATTCATAGTCGAAAGCGTCGACATTCGTCGGCCGCCAGGCTTCGTATAATGATAATGACCAGGTTCGGCTGGGGATAGTCATGACTCCCGGTTCCATGGCCGTGGGACGCGGCAGCGTTGTCACCAGGTTAAGGGTGCCATTGATACGAGTGATATCTTTGCCAAAACCGCCAGTAATCTCCAAAATGCGGACATCTTCTGTAGTGTGTGAGATCAGCAGATGCTTGCCGGTCTTCGCGTCTTTCGTGAACAGGTAGGGCCCAGCATTTTCTACATAGATAGAGTTCGGGCCAACACCCGGCGTCCTGCCATTCGCGTCGGTCAATACCCACCCCAGAGCCAGACCATCGCTGGTATAGCCGCTGTAGTTCGATCCAACCTCGGACACAATAACCATACCGTCTGATTCCCCGGTTACTCCAAAAGTGATTATGCTATCGCCATCATTAGTCATGGCACCGTTGTGGCGTCCTACAATCCACTGTACCTTGCCTTCTTTGACTTTCATGAAGCGATTTTCTGAAGCACGATCCCAGAAATCGCGGTTTTGATGTGGGCCATTGTTTTCTGTCATATAAAACGCGCTCTCCGATGTTGCCGGCGCGCCTGTCGCCCAATAAGATTGGCCGTCAAACAAGGTGGCGTTGAAATCAGGTTTTGCTGTTATATAACTGGTGAATTCCCCTTTAACATATGTCGGCACTCCGCGTTCGTCAATAGAAGCTGGTTTTAATGAGCCATTGATGCCGTAGAGCGTCAGGTCGCGGCCAAGCCATGACCAACCGCCGGACGGCTGTGCCGGGTTCTTTTCGTCGGAACATTCTTCAGGCTGTACCAGTCCGTCTCCATTTTTGTCTGCCCAGAATGTAGTAGGAGCATTATTGTTGACCGCGGCGACAGGAACCCAATTCTCTTTTTCCCATAACCAGATTCCCGTGCGAGCTGCCCCGTCTATCCACAGATATCGTTTCCCGTTTTTAGCGGTAAATGAGAACATGCGGTTGTAACCAGCTAAAGTAGGGCCATCTTTGCCCGCCATTAAGTCCGGGGTGGCAGCCAAATCAGTACCATTCTGGCTGAGACACCAGATATTTTTGATAGAGAAACCTTGGGACGGAATTAATGAATTAGCATAAGCTGCATAGTCCACTTTTGCCTCGATGAATTGCGCGGTTCCATTGGGAGCGCTGTAGTAGATAATTGTTGGGTCATCCAGGTCGCATCCGGCAGTTGCTCCGCAGCGGGTCGGCCCATAGACATCTTCCACCAGCTTTCCATCCGAGGTAAGTTTGGCAAATCTGCGCGGCGGCACGCTGTTTTCTACTATCCACAGGTGTCTGTCGGGGCCAATAGTGAGCCCGGTGATATTGCGGAAAGCCATCGGGTTGTAGGGGACAGCGCGCATTTGTCGGCCACCGGCAACGCCAAAGCTCGCGATTAATTTTTTGTCGACACTAAACTTCTTTATCTGCTGGAGGATACCCAGTTCAGATACGTAAATAGCGCCATCGGCGTCAATAGTAAGGGCCGCCGGCTCTGTCAAATCAGTGAGAAATGGTGTCTGCACTCCGGTTTTGAGGTCAATGGCAATAATCTGTTTAGCGGAACACACCAGCAAGGTATCCACATCACGTTTGAATAATCCACGTGGTGCAGGTATGCTGATCTCCGCCCCCAGGGTTCCGTTGGTAAGGTTAATGGTGCCGATAGTGTTTTTAGCTGTCACCGCGTAATACGCCGTATCACCAATAACCGCCAGCGCTTTGATATCTGCTTTTTTCAGGTCGATCGTTTCGCCGGTCGGGAAAGGTACTGAACTGCCATCTGCCGGATTCATGCGCAGGAATTTAACTTCGTTACTACTATAAACCATATAAGCGTACCGACTATCCGCCGCCATTGCGACACCCATACCAAAGGTTCCGACACTGCGGAACCAGCGCGATTTCAGGCTGACAGGGTCGACGCAGCGCAGGCACTGCTGGCCTTCTTCACCGCCATTGAGAAAGTAGAGGTACTTGTTATCTGACGCCAGGTCAACCGGCCCATAATGCTGCCCGCCGATAGAACCCGATCCGTCTTCAGTGCGGTAAGGTGGAATGGCAGAGTTGCCTACACTGCCCATAAAGGATGCCTTGATCCCATCAAAATATCCAATGCGGTAGGTATATTTCCCCCCTGGCATTGGTGCCCCCCAACGGTCGTGGCCATCCCAATATATTGTGTGTGGGCCAGCGGAGATCTTCTCCGCCCGCAGCAGTTCTTTGACGATCCAGCCTTTGTCATCCAGAATGATGACACTCACCTTTGATGCTTTCGGCAGTGTGAAATTGATAGGCAATCCACGCGGGACGAAAGTCGGGTCTAGTACACTGCTGGAGGTGGAGATTCGCGGCCCCGGGTCCTGGATGTAGAATTGCGCAGTTGCCCACGTGTCCGGGTAAAGTCGTGCTTCCGTTGCGATATCAGTGGTGCAATACGCCCCGCCGCCCGCAGAACCATGCCACCAGGCGGTATCGACATTGGTTTGCCCCGCCGGGTCGGAAAATATAACCTGCAGATCAAAGGGGATGCGTGCGTCAGCCTGTGGCTTTATCTCCAGCGCCGTCCAGGGAAGTTTTACTTCTACGCGGTAACCTTTTGCTACCGGTTTAAAAATCGCCACTGCCCCGACAACATCCAACTTTGATACATCATCCATGGGCACAGCACCGGCAGCCTCAGTGAAATATCGGTAGGGATGGCTGCCAGCAGCTTTCCACTGCGGGCGCATGGAGATGATCTCGCTTTTGCCGCCAATCTGCGCCAGCATTATCCGTTGCGGCCCGCCTTTGCCATTCAGTGGCCCAAGACAAATACCGATAGCATCTCCGCCTTTCAGCATCTCCTGAAATACTCCAGAACCGTTTTTTAACGGGCTGGTATCTGTTACCTCGATCAGTGCATATAGGTTAGTAATATCGTATGCCAGCTTGAATGTCGCCACCGGCCCCAGCCGCCCCTGCACGCTTTGTTCAGCCTTTATCCCACCCCATTCAGCCGGATCGCCGTCTATTACAATCGGTTGAGCCGTCTTCACAACTGCAGCAGGTGGAAGCTCGGCCAGCACCGGTAAACAAATCATTATCACCATAAGCGTGATAAAGAAACGGTAAGAGAGAAACTTCTCAAAAGTGGTTACCATAGAATTAGCTCCTTTTATATGATACATTCCCATGCAAATGCTCCAATTTTCGTTGCCATCTTATATTATATCACAAGAATGGGATACTCGATCCAGTAAACACGCAAAAACCGCCGGAATCACTTCCAGCGGTAATTTTTTTTTGCTACCTTCAATGATATGCTATTCAACTATAAGAGGCATTATCCACATGCAAATCTAACGTAAATGCAGAATACCTGACGACTACTGCGTAACAGACTCAAGGTCAGCCACGAGACTTTCAAGCATCTTCCGAGCAGGTGCCGCGCTGTTCTCTGGAAGCCTTCCGAGAATAGTTCCCGCTTCAGTGATGGTCGCTGACATTTCCTTTAATTCCTTGGAGCCCGATGGACGATCAACGCCCGGCTGGTCATTCGCCAAGCTGAGCAATCGTGTGGCGAGCGCGGCCACCATATCCAAATCCGCGCTGCGTGGATTGTCGCTGAGAGCAGTAACCGCCATACCTTGCACAACGGTATGCATCGTCTCCACCACGCTGGCCTGTGCATCCACGCGCAAGTCGCCCGCCATGGTACCCGCGTCTCGAGCAACAAGGGCATCGCCATATGCTGCCACGATCTCCCGCAACTGGCGACCAAACATCTCCGCTGTCCCCCGAGTTTGCGTATCTGGCAAAACCGCGATCTCGTCCGATACAGCAGCGTGGCCATACGAGGCGTAAATCTCCATTCCCTTGCGAGCGCTTACTTTCACGCCGTTCTTCCGCCCTGCTTCCTCATAGCGATCGGAGAATCTGTCCGTTGCCATGGCAACGATCTGCTTGGCAGCCAGGCCTGTTAACGGTTCCGCGGATTGGGCAGTCAATGGCGGGGCCGTCATCTTGCCTGGCTTCACCGAAATGGCTGAATTACGCGTCGCCTGCGGGGCAGCATGATGAGTTGTTGTATCCGCCTTTGTTGCGACAACAGGTTTGCCGAAGCTGGTCGCGACTATGCAAGCGCCGGCAACAACCGCCGTGATTGTCAGCGCAGCAAAAACATATAGCTTGCTAGTTCGCTTTGACATTCTTGTGTTACCCTTTTACCCATTTGTCTACAACTAAAGAGAAGCGTTTTTGAGTACTATTCCGTCATAGCTTCCCGCAGAAGTCCCGGAGATCATTATTCCGTTCCAGCCATCGTCAGGTCTACCAGCTCTGCCACCTGCGCCGACACGATGCCGGTGGCTTCCAGCTCAATTATACTATTATTTTCCTCCGCTCGGATGTTGTAGATTTTGCCGTGGGTACTACCACGGCATAAATACCGGGGCTATCGTCTTGCGCCTCATGAATGGGGCTAATTTACCCTTACGTAGGTTCCATTCACAACTAAATTGTAGGGGCACAAGGCTTGTGCATCACTTCGTAACCTTATCAGTAAATTGGTCACATCTCCGATACCCCCGTTTCCCGGGCACATGCCATGTGACCCTACTACATAATTATCCATCGCTTGGTGGTAAATACCAGTTTTCCATTAAAAATAACAACTTCTTTGGTAGTGTTTATCAGGAATACCTGATAGTCGATACACAACATAATCGCTATTATTGTTAATATACAGAGCAAACAGGTAATCATTGGATACTACAGAGGAGAAACAATACGATGCAAACACCGCTAGTCAAAACGGAGAGTGGTTTGTTGATTCCCAAAGAAGATGCAATGCGTATCAAAGGGTTAGTCTGTGGTGTTGACGGCGTATTGACGAATGGACAGATCGGCTACACAGCACATCGGAATGAGATCCACTTCTTTGACACGCGTGATGGCCTGGCGATGCGGCTGGCCAGTTGGTATGGCCTGCAAATTGCCTGGGTCACCGGACGTATCTCTGCGCATATTTCCCAACGTGCGCAGGATCTCGATATCCGAGTCTATCCCGGATATTCGAATAAAGAATTAGGCTTACGCGCCATCGCCCATGATTTCGATTTACCATACAGTGAAATTGCCTACATTGGCGATGACCTGAATGATTTACTCGCCCTGCGTGTTGTTGGCTTCCCTATCGCTGTCGCGAATGCCTCTGCGGAAGTAAAAGCTGAGGTAGCATATGTTTCCCAAGCACCAGGTGGGCAGGGAGCAGTTCGCGAGATTATCGAAGCGATCCTACGTGGCCAGGGGCGTTGGGATGAAGCCGTTGCCAACTATTTAACTGTCCTGCGTGAGCCAGAAATGGTCGCAAAAATGCCACGGACCGAGGAGTAACCCGGCGTAGACTTAACCAATTCACAACCATCTCAATTTAGAAGGAAGGTAACATGTTCACAGAAACTCTCAACCCATTTGAGATTGCGCAAGCTCAACTTGATGAAGCTGCGCAGATTCTCGGCCTTGATCCTGCCATGCATCAATTGCTACGCAATCCGATGCGCCAGTTGCAGGTGTCCATCCCGGTAAAGATGGATGATGGCACTACTACCGTCTTCCAGGGATTCCGCGTGCAGTACAACGATGCTTGCGGACCCACCAAGGGTGGCATCCGCTTCCACCCCGAGGAGACGATTGACACTGTACGCGCTCTTTCGGCGTGGATGACCTGGAAAACCGCTGTTGTCGGGTTACCGTATGGCGGTGGCAAAGGCGGCGTGATCTGCAACCCGAAAGAACTCAGCGCTACGGAACTGGAGCGCCTGGCCCGCGGATACATCCGGGCTATAGGTAATTTTATTGGCGATGAAATCGACATCCCCGCCCCCGACGTCTATACTACCCCGCAGATAATGGCCTGGATGATGGACGAATTCAGCGTCATCAATGGCCGGAATATCCCCGGAATCATCACCGGGAAACCAATCCTCCTCGGTGGCTCGCTAGGACGCGGTGACGCTACGGCACGCGGCGCTGTCTATTGTGTTCGTGAAGCCGCCAAGTATTTGAATATCGAGCTAAGCGGCGGCACTATCGCAATTCAGGGATATGGCAATGCTGGCATCTATATGGCACAGCTAGCCGTAGAATTACTCGGGATGAAGGTAGTTGCCGTCAGCGATTCACGTGGTGGTATATACAGCCCGGAAGGTTTTGATTGGAAAGCAGTGGAAGAGCACAAACAGATGACCGGCTCCGTAGCAAACTTCCCCGGCACACAGCCGATCAGCAACGGTGATCTGCTCGAACTCGACGTGACGGTGCTCTGCCCGGCCGCGCTGGAGAACGTTATCACTGCTGTTAACGCTTCCAAAATCAAAGCGAAAATTGTAGCTGAAGCCGCAAATGGCCCCACCACCCCAGAAGCAGACAAAGTCATGCACGCTAATGGCGTCTTCGTTATCCCGGACTTCCTCTGCAATGCCGGTGGTGTAACTGTCAGCTACTTCGAGTGGGTGCAGAACATCGGTGGTTATTACTGGGATCTGCCTACTGTGCATGAGCGCCTGGATGCCAAGATGACGGAAGCCTTCTGGGCAGTTGCCAACATGCGTACAAAAATGAATGTTCATACGCGCGTCGCAGCCTATCTGGTGGCCGTTCAGCGTGTTGCCGAAGTCTGCAAGTTACGTGGGTGGGTATAAGCCACCAACGCTGATTGATTAATCCGCACACAGCAATGCTTGGTTGGCACAACGGCGCGTTGACCTTTCAAGCATTGCTGTTCTATTTTTAGGCCAGCCGGCATCGGTTGACAAAGGTGATATGGTGGTAGTGATGCATGAAATTATCTCTAAAAAGCAATTAGCCTCTAACGTCACGAGTTTAACAGTTCGCGCCCAGCGGATCGCCGTCGTTAGTCGACCAGGACAATTCGTCATTGTCCGGCAAGGGGCAGGGGCAGAACGCATCCCGCTAACTATCGCCGATGCGGATGCCCGGGCGGGAACAATAACCTTGGTGATTCAAGCGATAGGTAAAAGTACGCGTGATATCGTCAAGTTGCACCCCGGTGACGAGATCGACGCAATTGTTGGGCCATTGGGGCAACCAACAAAGCTGATAAGCGGAGGATCTGTTGTATGTGTCGGCGGAGGAGTGGGCACTGCTGTAGTCTACCCCATCGCGCAAGGACTTGGCGCCATCGGGGTTCCGGTCATCAGTATAATTGGCGCACAATCAAAGGATTGGGTAATCTACGAGGATGAGCTACGGCGCTGTGGCGAAGTGATTGTCTGCACGGATGATGGCTCCTATGGTCATGAAGGGTTTGTCACCGATGCACTCACCGAAGTCATAAATCTGACCAGCGTCATTGCTGTATATGCGGCTGGCCCGGTGTCGATGATGCAAGCGGTCGCCGAACTCACCCGGCCACACCAGATAAAGACCATCGTTTCGCTCAACACCATTATGATTGATGGTACTGGTATGTGTGGCGGGTGTCGGGTGAATGTGGGTGACAAAACAAAATATGCTTGTGTAGACGGGCCGGAATTTGACGGGCATCTGGTAGACTTCGTTGAATTGCGCGATCGCCTAAGTACTTATAGCTCCTATGAGAGAGAAGCAATAGTTATGGATCATTCCTGTCGAATAAATCGGTAATTTTAAAAAGTGTTCAATGGGGCAGTATTGAAACGGACCAGGAGAGACAGACAAGCATTTACGGGATTCTTTGCTGGCGGCGATACAGGAAGCAGCCGCACCTCCGCTACTGGCATTCAGATGAGAATTGCTGTTATAATAGACGAATGAACTAGGAGTGAGATATGGAACCAGCTTCAGTATCGTGCGGTATTAACGCCTTTGATGAAATTATTAAGGGGCTACGTCTGGGCGATAACGTCGTCTGGCAGGTAGACAGGCTTGAAGATTATCACTTCTTCGCGGAAGCTTTTGTCAGAGAAAGTATAGCCCATGGACGTCACGTCATCTATGTGCGCTTTGCCCCACACGTTCCGGTGTTGTCGGATATTAATGGGGTTGAGCTGTTTGAAATAGATCCACGTCCAGGTTTCGATGTTTTCTCTCGCCAGTTGCATAACCTGATAGATGAACGTGGACGCGAGGTGTTCTATGTATTTGATAACCTCTCTTCACTGGTAGAATACTGGGCTACCGATGAGCAACTGGCGAACTTTTTTCAAGTCACTTGCCCCTTCCTCTTTGAGCTGGAAACTGTCGCTTACTTCGCACTCACCCGTGGTCTGCATGCACATAGCGCCGTGGCGCGTATCCGTGATACCACACAAGTGCTCGCTGATGTCTATCACGTTGATGATCGGATGTACGTTCACCCGCTGAAAGTCTGGGACCGTTACTCGGATCAGATGTTTATGCCTCATCTTGTACTCGCTGACCACTGGATACCGCTCTCGACTAGTGGCGACGCTGCGGGTATATCTCGCATGGCAAAAAAGAATCCCTTGCAGAACTCAATACCTTCTATAGCCCCATGGGAGAGCATTTACCATAAACTTATGCAGCATTGTGGAGTTGATGAGGAATGCCGGGAGGTAACCCCCGAACTGATTGCGCTCAAAAGAGAACTCACGCGGATGCTCCTCGGATATCATCCTGAATTCGAACGCTTGACTGATCAGTACCTGACCCCGAATAATCTCATCGATATCCGCGAACGCCTCATCGGCTCCGGGCGCATCGGCGGTAAAGCCGCCGGGATGTTGCTGGCACGCGCAATCCTGAACAAACAAGGCGTTAAGGACGGCATTGACTTTCGCGACATCCTCGAGGAACATGATTCGTTCTATATCGGGTCCGACGTCTTCTACACATTTCTCGTCACCAATGACCTCTTCCGCTTGCGCCTGGAGTTAGCGAATAACGCTCATTTAACCCATGAAGAGTTTGTGAAGGTAGAAGAACGTTTCCTGGCGGGCACCTTCCCCACGGCGATCATCGAGTTATTCAGAAATATGCTGGATTATTATGGGCAAGCGCCGATTATCGTTCGTTCCAGCAGTCTACTGGAGGATGGATTCGGCAACGCTTTCGCTGGAAAGTACCGCAGTGAATTCTGCGCTAATCAGGGAGATCCCGATGAGAGATTGAATGAATTGCTCAATGCCATCAAGCTGGTCTATGCCAGCGCCTTGAACCCCAATGTACTAAGTTACCGCCGTAAACGCGGGCTGGGCGAAAATGATGAACAGATGGCGGTGCTGGTGCAACGCGTCTCTGGTATGCCGCAAGGTCCATACTTCTTCCCCATTCTGGCTGGTGTCGCCTTCTCGCGCAATCTCTACGCCTGGAGTGACCGTATCGACCCTAACTGTGGGGTGATACGACTCGTTTATGGCCTGGGGACACGTGCTGTGGACAGGGTGGATGTAGATTATCCACGCATGATCGCGGTGAGTAATCCCGGACTGCGCCCAGAAATCGGCTATCGCATTAAACGTTACTCACAGCGTCAGGCAGATGTTCTCGACTTACAGCATAATACGCTGGTGACGTTGCCATATACTGAGGTGATTAAGCACACTAATAGACAATACCAGCATTACCTGGTTTCAGTACTGGCAGAAGGTGGCATTAGTGATCCAATCAGCCACTACATCACTGCAGACCCTGAGCAGATGCTCATTACCTTTAATAATCTGATCAGGAAGACAGCGTTTGTCAATATCATCAATAAAATGCTGACCACACTGGAAAGCGCCTATGGGCATCCGGTCGACACGGAATTCACTGCCACTGTGGATGCACAGGGAAAGATCCGCATCAACCTGCTGCAATGCCGGCCGCTCTTCTTCCCGGGGCCGTCCGAGATCTCCATCAACTCAGACGAGTTACCGCAGAGCCATATCCTCTTCCGCACTAACGCCATGATGAATGGTGGCGAAGTGCGCAATATCCAGTATATCGTGTATGTAGATCCGGTAGCATATGCGCATGCCGAACAGGGGATGAAACTCGCCATTGGACGCTTGATCGGCAAATTGAACGAACTGCCAGAGCTTATAGGCGGCAAGTTTATCTTGATGGGGCCGGGACGCTGGGGCAGTAGCAACGTCGACCTGGGTGTGAATGTGGGCTATGCCGACCTGAGCAATGCTGCGGTGCTTATTGAAATTGCGCAGGAGTCGGAGGGCCATTTACCGGAGGTCTCCTATGGTACCCACTTCTTCCTCGACCTTGTCGAATCGGAGATCATCTTCCTCGCCGTCTATCCGGATGACCATGCTACCGATTATAATAACGATTTCTTCAGCCGTACCATCAATAAATTGACGGACCTGCTGCCCGACGCGGGTGCCTATACCAATATTTTGCGGGTAATTGATGTTCCGCACGTCACGGAAGGTGCGCACGCCCGTGTAATCGCCGCCTCCGCCACGCGCAATGCCATTTGCTTTTTGGAATAGCTGGCATTATTTCAGTCAATATCAATAGAGGTAATCCCCTCCCGGATGGCGTATTTTGTCAGCGCGGCGATGCTGCGCAGGTTCAGTTTAGCCATGATATGCGAGCGGTAGGTCTCTACACTGCTGACGGCGAGGGACAGGCGTTCGGCGATCTCTTTGCTGGTATGTCCCTCCGCCAGCAGCTGCACGATTTCGCGGTCGCGCTGTGAGAGTAAGTTATAGGCAGAATCCTGCTGCTGCGGAGCGACACGTCGGACATAATCATCATACACAATAGTGGCCAGTTGCTGGGCCAGATACGTCTGCCCGTAGCATACGCACTGGATAGCCAACTGCAGTTCCTCCAGCGCTGAGTCTTTCAGCAGATACCCGCGTGCGCCAGCTTTCAACATCTCCACCACGTAGTCGACATCGGTATGGATCGAAAGAGCAATAATCTTCAGATTCGGATACTCTTCTATCAGATGCCGCGTAGCTTCGATACCGTTCAATTCGGGCATCCCGATATCCATCACCACCAGATCGGGGTGGCACACATTCACCTGCTCGAGCGCCTCGCGCCCATTGCTGGCCTCGCCCACTACCGTATGATGTAAATCACGCTCCAACAACGAGCGTAAACCGGCGCGCATGAGTGTATGGTCATCGGCGATAACAATTCTTAAACCCATAAAGTCTTACTCCATCGAAAAAAGTTCCAAGTTCCAAGGCCGACACCCCGTCCTTCAGGGCGGGGATTAGAGATATTGCAACTGCAATTTCCATCCCCATATAATGAAGCGTACTTCATTACAGTTTCCTCTGTTAAGGCACCGGTAAACATACGCGGCAACGGGTGCCCCAGCTCCCCGTTTCGATATCCAGCGAACCGCCCATCTGCCCCACGCGCTCCCGCACACTGAAGAGGCCAAACCCCTCACTCCCCGCGGTACCTGCTGGCCGGGGAAAACCGTCACCATCATCCTCCACCATCAGCGCCACCATACCGCCGTCATCAAGTCCAATTACTAGCTGGGCTTGTGAAGCTTGTGCGTGCTTAACGACATTGAAGAGCAACTCGCGCGCGGTGTGGTAGAGCACTACCCGCTCTTCCTGCGCGAGTTTGGGGATAGCGCCATCGACACTGAGATTCGTCGGCAGGTGGTAGCGATCGCTGAAGTGCCGGGCCAGCCAGCGCAGCGCCGGGACTAGACCAAGCTCATGGAGAATCGGCGGGCTTAATTCGCAAGTGACGGTGCGTGAATAATCGAGCGCTTCGCTCAACAATGTTCTGGTTTCCTCAAGGTTCTGCTGTAAATCCGTATCCTTTACTCCTGCTGACGCACAAATCTTCCCGAGTTGCATACGTGCTATGGCGAGCATCTGGCCGATCTGATCATGCAAATTCTGCGCGATGCGGCGGCGTTCGCGCTCCTCCGCCAACGTTGCGTTCAATGATAGCGCACGCAACCTGTCCGCGTATTCGCTACGGATCCGTTCTGCTTCTTTGCGCACCGAGATATCTTCCAGTAGCTGCACTACATATTGCGGCTCGTTGTGGGGGTCGCGAATGAGCGTGGTCATCGCCTGCGTCCAGATCAGCCGATTATCCTTGGTGAGCAACCGTTTCTCCAGACTGTACCCGGTGGAGTTATTCTCCCACAGGCGTTGGAACAAACCTCGTTCCTCCTCCCAATCTTCCGGGCAAGTCACCTGCGCCAGCGTGAGCATGGACAGCTCCTCGGGGAGATTGCCAGACATCTGCACAAACGCCGGATTGCACTCCAGAAATTGGCCATATGCATCAACCAGACAGATGCCCATTGCGGCGTTAGAAACAATCGCACGATAGCGTTCCTCCCGCTCATGCAACTGCACCTCCATATTATTCTGGTTGGTGATATCGCGGCCTACCGCCTGGTATTCTACAATCCGTCCGCAATCATCAAATACGGCGCGATCACACCATTGCTGCCAGTGATCAGCGCCAGTGTGTGCTACCGCATGTCGCTCCGTCACTATATATGGAGCATCGGGCGTTAATTGCCGCACATGCTGGCAAAACAACTCCGGTTCCACAGCTCTATACAGGCTAAATAAGGAGATTCCCAGCAGCTTATCCGGTGCCCGTCCAAAAAAATGGCAGAAGGCATCATTAACAAAGGTTACCATGAATTCAGGCGAGTAACGGCAGACGAGATCCAGCTGATGGTTAATAATGGAGAGATATCGCGAGGCAATCGCATATGTTTCTTCCCCAGCCGTGATACCAACTGCTGGCAAGTTCGAAATTGGAGTAAGCGTATGAGGAAATAACGCGTGGCCGTTTTCATCGATCATTAGCAGCATACCTTTCTGTTAATAGTATCATACCACGCCATATCCGCACAGCCACCACCTTGAGTGACTTCCGTACTAAGTTCTTTACTACGCAAAAATCGTCGAAATCTGTTCCAGCGCTCAGTCAATTTCTGGTATTATTGAGAGTTTGATGCTTACTCGTAACGTAGCTGCTCTCTCACGTAATCTGTGTGAACTGTCAGTATTTTCACCCATAAAACTTGTGACACAGCGCACAAATTGTTATACTATCAGGTGTATTCAGTGTGCCCAACGTGCGGTGGTCGTAACGTGGGCCATTCTTTTGTAAGGAGACCTACGATGATAATTGATCGCGTAATTGCCCGCGAAATCCTTGATTCACGCGGCAACCCCACCGTTGAAGTGGATGTACAACTGGAAAGCGGCACTCTCGGCCGTGCTGCTGTTCCCTCCGGCGCCTCGACCGGCGCCTACGAAGCCGTAGAGCTGCGCGATGGCGACGATAGCCGCTACCTGGGCAAGGGTGTTATCCAGGCAGTTGATAACGTTAACGAAGTCATTGCCCAGGAGATCGAAGGCATGGATGCGAGCGAGCAGATCGAGATCGATCAATTGATGATCGAACTCGATGGCACGCCGAACAAAGCCAAACTGGGCGCCAACGCAATCCTCGGCGTTTCTATGGCCGTGGCCAAAGCCGCTGCTGCCGAATACGATATGCCGTTGTACAAGTATCTGGGTGGCGCTGCTGCCTATAAATTGCCGGTGCCGATGATGAACATCATCAATGGCGGCAAACACAGCGACAGCTCCGTTGACCTGCAGGAATTCATGATTATGCCGGTCGGCGCTGATTCCTTCGCCGAGTGTCTGCGCCAGGGCGCGGAAATCTTCCATGCGCTGAAGAGCGTATTGAAGAAAAAAGGTTACTCCACTTCCGTGGGCGATGAAGGCGGCTACGCGCCGAACCTGAAGAGCAACCAGGAAGCCCTTGATGTGATCATGGAAGCTATCGTAGCCGCTGGGCTGGTGCCGGGCGACGATATCCGCATTGCTATGGACCCCGCCGCCACCGAGCTTTATGACGAAGCGAAAAAAATCGGCGAAGCGGGCAAGTACTACTTCTGGAAATCAAAAATGCTGAAGACCTCCGACGAGATGGTCGCGTTCTACGAAGACCTGGCGAAGAACTACCCTATCATCTCCATCGAAGACGGTATGGCAGAAGATGACTGGGACGGCTGGAAAAAGCTGACCGACGCTATCGGCGACAAGGTGCAGATCGTCGGCGACGACCTCTTCGTCACCAACACCGAGCGTCTGGCCAAGGGTATCGAGCTGGGTATCGCCAACTCCATCCTCATCAAGGTCAACCAGATTGGCACCCTCACCGAGACATTGGCCGCTATCGAAATGGCCAAGTGCGCGGGCTACACCGCCATCGTCAGCCACCGTTCCGGCGAGACTGAGGATGTCACTATCGCCGACCTGGTGGTCGCCACCAATGCCGGGCAGATCAAAACTGGCGCTCCCAGCCGCACTGACCGCGTTGCCAAGTACAACCAGCTCCTTCGCATCGAAGAAGCTCTGGGTGGCGCCGCTCAATTCGCCGGTATGGGCGCTTTCTACAACTTGAAGAAATAGCCCCGGCACAAATTGGAGCTGTAAATGGCGGGCGAGACGTAACAGTCTCGCCCGTCGTTGCATGTTGCCACAAAATAGCGGCTACGGTGTCGAATATAACCAGAGCATAAATTGGAAGGATACTTTACGCGTGCAGATAGAAAACAATTCCCATGAAGAAGTACCCCAGGCGCAGGTAGGGCAGCGGATTATGCGTGCCACCGGAGCATTGATGCTCATTCAGGTGGTGATGAAGCTCTTCGGTCTCATTGAAAAGATGATCCTGAGCCGTTACTTTGGCACTTCCTTTGTAACAGATGCATACAGTCAGGCGCGGGATATCGCTTTCTACGTCTTCCAGCTGGTTGATCAGGTAGTGATGCATTCCTTCTTACCGGTATTTGTGCAGAATATCCGCGAGAAGGGAGAGAAGGATGCTTGGCGGCTGGCCAGTACTGCGATCAATCTACTCATAATTCTCATGGCAGTGGTGGCGGTGACGGGTGTCTTCTTCATGCCGGACATGCTGCATATCTTCGTACCGGGGTGGTTTACCGGCAAGCCAGAGCAGAATCCTGCGTTGATTCCATTAACAGTGAAACTAGCGCGCATGATGCTGGTAGCGGTGGTATTTATGGCCACTACTTCACTTACCTATTGTCTGCTCAACTCCTACAAGAAGTTCGCGCTGCCCGCAGCGGCAGATATGGTGCTCAAAGGCACGGTGTTAATATTCGCCGTGCTCTTCGCTGGCGCCTGGGGGCCGTATGCGCTGGCGCTGGGTTTCATAATCGGGGCGGTGGGCAAGCTGGCCGTACATGCCATTGGATTGCGCACACAATTAGCCAATTACCAGCCAGTACTCGATCTGAAAAATCCTGGTTTGAAGAAATTCGGCCTGCTGGCTGCACCGTTGCTGGTCGGGGTAATCGGTTCTATCGTGCGGCAGATGTTTGATAATGGTTTCACCTCATCATTGAGTGAAGGCAGCCTGTCAGCGCTTAAATTTGCCCGGCAACTATGCGATATGCCAGTGCAGTTCTTCCCCTTTGCCTTCGGTATCGCCCTCTTCCCCTTTCTGGCGGATATTGCCGTCAGCGGGGACAAAGAACGCCTGCGCACCATGCTGATGACAGTGACGCGCATGATGATCATTATCTTTGTGCCCCTCACGGTATTACTCTGGATGCTGCGTATCCCCATCGTAATGGCGGTATTCGGCCCGAAAGCGATGGCCACGGTGGAGCCATTGCAGATATACGCGCTAGGCATGCTCATCAATGCGTTGGAGATTGTCGTGCTGCAATTCTTCTTTGCCATGTCCGAGACGCTGTGGCCCACCATCATCGGGTTGGTGATCATCCCCTTCCACATATTGCTCTCTGCCACCGGCGTCTACCAGTGGCACCTGGCCACGGTGGGTATCGCACTTGCATTGTTGATATCTAAAGGGACGAAGGTTGTCATCCTGTATGCCATGATCCGCAAGAGGTTGGGATCATTAGAAGTTAAAAAGACCTTATGGACACTTGCAAAAGTCGTGGTTGCTTTGCTACCATTGCTGGTAATTCTAGGGTTGGCATTGTATGTACTGCCCAATCCGACCCATGTAAAAGAGAAGCTATCAATGATCAAAGCCATGTCGAAATTCGGTCTCGCGGGCGTCCTCGGTATGGCCTTCTACTTCATCGCGCTCTACTACTCCGGGGTGGAGGAGATGTCACTGCTGGTTGCCAAGGTACGGGGAAAATTACGGCGGAATAAGGATAACTAAATGCTAGATGTACAAAACAAACGCATACATATAATCGGCCTGGGGGCCAAAGGCACGGGGCGCGCGTGCGCGCAGGTGCTGGGCGGGCTGTGGGCACAGATTACTATCTCCGACACTAAGTCGCCGACGGTGCTGGCGGAGGAGATCGCGTCGCTCAACGGTCTCCCGGTGCAAATCCAATTAGGCGCGGAAGCCTACCTGGATATTGAGCGCGCCGACATGGTAGTGCCCAGTCCGGGTGTGCCGTTGACCATCGACGCTATTGTGCGCGCGAAACAGGCGGGGGTACCGGTCTATAGCGAGATTGAGCTGGCCTACCGGCTGGCCAAGGCTCCGCTGGTGGCCATCACAGGCACCAAGGGCAAAACCACTACCACTACGATCATCGGCCTGCTTTTGGCTGCGCTAGGTAAGCGCACATACGTGGGCGGCAACATCGGCGTCCCGCTCATTGAATTGGCCATGAAGGCGACGGCGGAGGATATGCTGGTCGCCGAGGTGAGCAGCTTTCAACTGGAAGCGGTAGAGCAATTTCACCCGCATGTGGCGGTCTTCACTAACCTCTATCCCGATCACCTGGATCGATATAATGACTCGATGGATGAGTATATGGCGGCGAAGCTGAATATCTTCGCGCGGCAGACGGCAGATGATTTCGCCATTGTCAATGTCGACCGTCCCGAACATGAGCGCGTCATCGCCGCTACCCAGGCGCGGATTATCCCGGTGAGCATGGAGCGTGCCGTCCCCGGCGGTGTTTACCTGCGCGCAGGTGAGATTATCTCGGAGATCGGTGGCGCACCGCATATATTGCTGCAGGTCGCGGCCATTCGGCTGCGTGGCGCGCACAATGTGGGCAATATTATGCAGGCGCTAGCGGCGGTAGAGGTACTAGGACTGCCGGTGGCGGACGTCGCTGCCGTCACCCTAACTAATTTCCGCGGCGTGCCCAATCGACTGGAAGAGGTGGCGACGGTGAATAGCGTGGCCTTCTACAACGATTCGCAAGGCACCACCCCGATGGCAGTGCACATGGCGCTGCAGGCCTTCGCCGCCACCCCGCCAGTGTTGATCGCGGGTGGGCGTGCCAAGATCAAGGACTTTCGTGAGTTAGGCGCCGATATCGCCGCCGGAACCCATGCGGTAATCCTCATCGGCTAGGCCGCCGCTGATATCGCCGCCGCCATCCACCTGGCCGCCCCCACATTCCCCATACACTATGCAGATTCGTTGCCCGCAGCGGTGCAGCAAGCCTATCAGTTAGGGCTCCCCGCCGGGGTAGTGCTCCTCTCCCCCGGCTGCGCCAGCTTTGACATGTTCAAAAACATGGAGCATCGCGGCGAAGTCTTCCGGTCCGCGGTGGGGGAGATAGGGGACGGAAGCACCGAGGCGGCAGGATCGTAGCATGGGCGTCCCGCCTGCGTTCCCAATGGTTGTATCACCGCGCCCGCCGTGGCGCGCATGGTGTAAGCAAATACGCGCCACGGCGGGCGCGGGCTACAGAATTACAAATACGCTGGGATTGAAATCCCGGCTGCAGAGCGCTATGGCTCCAACCCAATTGTAGGGGGCACAAGGCTTGTGCCCACGCCGTAACCATACCTTCAATTGGTCATATATCCGATACCCCGTATTGAGGGCACATGCCATGTGCCCCTACAAAAATCTATTCAGCGGCTTGTGGGCGAAACCCCCATGCTACGGGCAAGGCATGGTAATAGCTGCCCCGGAACATCGATAGATAATCAGTGGCGCTTTGGTTGCCGTGTAGTGGATTTCCGCGACACCGTGGGGGATGAAGAACACTTCGCCGCGCTTTACGGCAACCGATTGTTCACCATAACAGAGCGTCCCCGCTCCTGCTGTTACGATCTCAATGTGGTAGGGGGTAGCGCAAGGGATAGTCAGCGTGGTTGCCACGGTGAGCAGTTCCACGCTGAAGCAATCAGTCGCCATCGGGCCGACTATCGTTTCGACGCGGCCCCCATCTGTTGCCAGACTGCAGTTGGGTTGCAGCAGCGTGCGTGCCAGCACTTGCTCTTCCGTCTCTCCGGTGTAGTCAAAGCAATCTAGCGCCACTGTCGGCGTGATCGGGCCCCACATATCATTTGGACTCAGGGCGAAACCGGCACAGTATGCCTCGGGTTGCACCACCCAATCCGATGGCTCCTGCACCTCCAGCATGAAGACGCCGGGGCCGATGGCATGGGGGAAACGACCGGGTATTATATAAGCGTCCCCGGCGCGGGCAGGGATGCTATGCAGCATCCCAACTAACGCCGGGATATCCTGTGCTTCTACTGCTGCGGCGAAATCCTCCGGGCGGATTCCCGGGCGAAAACCCATCAATAAGTGCGGCGTCTCGCCATTTATCTCCCGGGTGCCGAGGATAATCCAGCATTCTGTCTTACCATGCTCACTATGATAATGCTCGTGGGCGAAGGCTCGATCGGGATGGCATTGAATGGGCAGCCGGACGGCGGAGTCGAGATACTTACACAGCACATCGAGAGCGGGCGCACCTTCACGGCCGAGATAGGTCTCCGGCGCGCTGGCGATCAGCTCGTAAAGAAACGGGCCGGGCGTACCATCATCCAATTGCGTGCGCGCCAACCCCTCGGTGGCGCTTTGCGTGTTGGGGCCATTCAACGCCTGGACAGTCGAAGCCAGCCAGTCTTCCGGCAGGTGGGTATCCTGCGGGTCAGCGTTGCCGACAAAGGCATCCAGCATCGCCCCGCCAGTATAGCAACGCCAGACGCGGCAGGGCATCATCCGAATAATAGAATCCGCGGTAAATTTATGCATAATAGTTCAATCTTTCTCCTGTATCCGTAAACCGTAGCTCGCCAAGATAAGAGCGACTTCGTATATTTGTTCGTCGGTGGGTTCTGTTGCCGGTGCCTGCATCGGCTGGCCGATGGCGCGCCACTTCACTTCTCCGCGTCGGTGGAAGGGAAGCAATTGCACATGGAGTGGGCCAATTGCAGCCAACGCCGCGCCAATCCGGGTGAGCGTGGCCGTATCTGCATTATAGCCGGGCACCAGTGGAATCCGTACTATCATATCTCCACCCTGTGCATAGCGTGCGCTGATATTCGCCAGGACAATTGCGGTCAGCGTTGCCGTCAGCCCGGCGGCGGCTAACGAATCAGGGTGTTTGAGATCGATATAAAGCAAATTCAGCTGTGCGAACAATTCCAGCAATCGCGGGTTGGTGCCGTTAGTTTCCAGAGCGGTATGGAAGCCGGCGTCATGCAACTGCGCAAGTAAGTCGGCAACCGCCTCGAACTGACAACATGCTTCGCCGCCGCTGATGGTAACCCCACCTGCGATCAGGAAAGCCCGATACTTCTCGGCGTAGTCTACCAGCGCCGCTACGGTTCGTACTTCACCGATGCGTTCAAAGGCGATGTTCCCGCTGGTAGTGCAGGCAAAGGTGGGGCAAGTTGCACAGCTGCTGATATCGCGCGTAACGCTATCCGCTGCGGTGGTGATCGTCCCATATGGGCAACATCCTACGAGGAGAGAACTATGGGCGACCCGCTCGGGGTAGAAGGCGACCTCCGTGCCGGGCGAAATTGATTCCGGCGTCGCGCACCACGGACAGTGCAGGTTACACCCCTTGGTGTAGATCACCAGCCGCTGCCCGGGCCCGTCAACGTCATGCGAAAACCCGCAATCTATGATATTCAGCGAGGTGCTATCCATACTTATTGCACCTTACAAGTGAAGTTTGTCGATCGTTGATCCAACCGCATGATGATATCTTCCTGAATGGCCGGAGAGAGGTCAAGGAAGTTCACAAAGGTACCGTGAATACGCATGATGTATATCCCGCTGGGGGCCATCTCGGTCGGGTTCGCCAATATCGCACGCAAATGATCGGCGGAGTCGATATTGAAGTAGACGTAATAACCGCCCACCGCTCCGCGCGCGCCATAACCGAAGAGCGGCGAAATTACATAATCGCGCAGCGCGATAATAAAGGTGCGAGTGATGCAATTGCTGATCATCTGCGGGTGCAACCCGATATGGCTGGCATAGCCGCCGAGAAACAGGTCATAGGGCAGCTTGTGCATACTCTGAATCCGCGGCGGCAACCCCTTTGTCGCCATTCCGGCAGTTGGGTCGATGCCATATCCGAGCATCTGCCGCGCCATCCGCCCATCGGGGGTGGCGCCAACCCAATAGCCATAGAGTAGATGCGTACTGGGTGTGCTCCAATCCGCTAAGAATTGATTTCCCCAGGGATTTCGCAAATTGGAGATGCGCAATGATACATCGCGCGCGATTTCCACGGCCAGCGAATCCGGGAGGTCGAGATCATTGCCATATTTAGGCGCGGCTATACAGCGGGCCTTCAGTGCCTCATCTCCAGCGAAATTCGCCTGCAACGCAGCAACCAGGTTCGGCAAAACCGCTGGCGCTTGCTGTGCCAGTGTTTCAATAGCGGCAAAGCTGTCCGCTACCACGCTCAGTCCGTGGATCAGGCAGCCGGACGCGTTATACTTCGTACCCTGCGCAGTGATATTGCGCATATCATAGCCCGTAACTAGCCCGCCCATGAAGCAAGAGACGAAGGGAACCGGCAGGGTGGCTAGCGCCCGCGTACAGGCATTGGCCACCGCCTCCATCATGGGCAAAAAGTGATCAAGCTGTTGCCAGAATGCCGCCTTCACGGACTGCATATTTTGTAGTGGATTCGCCGGGTTGAGACCTAGCGCAGAATACCTGAGGCCGATTTGCGTCCCGGTGATGGCGCTCTTACCGTCGTGCAAAGTCAACTCCAGCACCTTGGCGAGATTGAGCCAGCTATTAGTGGTATTACCGGATTCCTTCCCCATAATTAGCGGTTCCTGGCAACCTGCAATGGCGTAATCTGGCAGATCAGCTTCGGCGATTTCCTTTTTGCGCAGGTTATCAAAGAGGATATCATCATTGAACAGGCTGGGCGTCACACTTCCCGGGGTGGTGAAGAACGGTTCCATCGCGGCATAGACTGCCTCCGGCGTCCCCGCGTGTAATTTGACGGACAAGGCCGGCTGCGGGTAGTTACTCCGGTAAAACGCCTCCAGCACGATGGTCGTCATCGCGCAGGTAAGGTCATTCCCCATTTCATCGCGGCCCCCGACCATAATATCCTGGCTTATCGCCCAGTTACGGTCGCCCACATTGTACAGCGCCAGCAGGTGACGGGTCAGCTCAATCGCAACTTCGCATTCCACGTCAAGGTTCGCGTAGTACGGTTGCAGAATGCGGTCAAGGTTGCCCACACTGAAGGCGTAGGGATTGGGCGATTGTTCAACCGTCATGGCCATCCAGAGCAAGATGAAGCCCTGCATGGCCTCGTACAGGTTCGCCGCTCCGTTACGCGGCACGCGTGCGCAGGTGGCCGCCAGCAACTCCAGCTCATCTCGTCGCACGGCATCATTCTCCTGTGCCGCCATCTCGGTTGCCAGCGTGGCGTAGCGCTCGGCTAAAATAAGGACGCAGGAGAGGCTGATCTCCGCCGCCTGGTAGAACTCGCGCTGTTCACCGCTGCTGGTTGCGGCACGCTGGTGGGCCTGCTTGATCAGTGGCATCACGCCATGGGCGAGCGCCGGGCGAAAGTCAGGGATGATATGCCCAGTCACCTGTTCAGTAAAATATACGACCTCTGCCAGCTCTGGCCCGGCGGTTGCGTACGCTTCTTGCAGAGCGATAGCATAGCTCTGCCCCGCCCAGAAATCACGCACCCGCTGAATCCGTTCCGCGGTGAATCCCAGCTCCGGTGCCGGGGTGATGTCGCCATACACACCCATGGGATCGCAATACCCGGCGAAGGTTTCCACGCGGAACTCCGGGTTTATCAGGGCATAGGTACGCGCAAATGCGTCATCCTGAGTGCCAGCGAAGATCTCATCGGGGCGGATAGTCAACGGCATTTGCTGGCATACAGTCTGCAACAGCTTCGCCTGCAATAATACTGGTGGTAACCCCGGCTGCTCATGGCGGAGCTTTTTCAGCTCCGCCATACGAATCTCCTGAATGTAAAACCAGCCGTCAAGGCGCGTGGTGTGCTGGTTCTGCGCTTGAACCGACAACAATTGCCGGGCTAGCCGTATTGGGTCGAAAGTTATGTTCGATTCAGTTGCTATCATGATGCTACTCCTTCGATAATAATTTCAAGTTCCAAATTCCTAGTTCAAAGGCTGATTTAGCGTGTTCGTACCCGTTAGCCTCATTCCACGCCCTTTATACCGGGGTTACACTTGTGAAAGAGAAGTTGGGCGGCGGCTGCCCAGTCGGGGAATATTCCGGCCGCGACGCCACCGACGAGTGCGGCGCCCATCGCCGCCTCCTCCGTGTGGGGAGGGATGCCAAGCGGCATGGCAAAGCGGTGGGCCAACTCCTGGCGGACTACAGCATTGCGGCGTACTGCATTCCCCGCGCCGGACAGCGCGGTGGGGTGCGCGCCGGAGTCCTGGGCGATGCGGTAAAAAGCCACCAGCTCATCGACCATTCCGTTAATCACTGCCCGGATGAGATTGCCCGGTGTGAGGTTGCTTTCATTGATCCCGGTGATGCACCCGCGCTGCTGCGGGTCAAGCCGTGAGCCAGCGAAGAGTGTGGCAGCCGATAGCCCCTGGCAATCGGCGGGTGCCGCTGCCGCCAGCGTATTCATGGTTTCATATAATTCACCGGGCGCTAGCGCGAAGAGATCATGCCCGAGTTGGCGGATGAATCCCTCCAACACACTGTAAGCGTGGCCGCCGCAGAGACTGGCGCCCACCAGCAGCCAGGATCCGCCGATGAAGGGACGTGTTTCGAGCGGTGCATGAAATATATACTGGTCAGTGGGTACCGACATCTGCCCGCCCGTACCCAGGTTGATCAATACCGTGCCTTGTGGCGCGGGGACGCTACCCAGGAATGACGCCTGGTTGTCACCAATAGCTACAGCCACCGGCAATCCGGTCGGTAACCCGGTAAGCGCCGCTACCTGCGCCGAGAGTGCCCCTGCCAGGCTCCCGGTGGGAAGTACTTCCGGGAGTGCGGAGTACAATGAAGGGAAGGCGGCCGCCAGCGATGGCACCCAGCGATCTCCGGCGGCGACATCAAAAATCCCCCAACTGGCGGCATCGGTGGGGTCGGTCACTGCGCGCCCGCAAAGCGCCAGCACCAAGGCGTCGTGAATGGTGAGGGCGGTGCAATTTGCCGGCAACATCCCCGCCTGCTGCAGGCGCAAGAGCGTCACCGCGCCGTAGCTGGTAGCGGGGGTGCAGCCGAGTAGGCTGGCATCGGCATGTAATCTGGCGGCGACCTCCTCCGCGTAGCTGTGCCCACTATTGGCATATTTATGGTCACCCCGCCGGTCTTGCCAGGAGGTAAGGGGGGTGCGGATAGCTCCAGTTTTATCTACCAGCACCACGCCGTGCATTTGCCCGGTCACGCCCAGCGCCACTATCTGTCCACTTTGTACCTCCGGGCGCGCGGTGAGCAATGCCAGCAAGTTGAAGGCGATGGCGATGATCTTGCTGGCATCCTGTTCGGCGCCGTCGGCTTCCGCAGGCAGATGGGCGGTGTTTGCCGCTGATTCTACCGCGAGAATGGCCCCGCACGTCGCATCGAGTGCGACTGCACAGAGTTTAGTAGTACCGATATCTACGCCAATGATGATAGAGTTCACGAATATTTTTCCTTTTCACAAAATAGAGGTAAATGCAAAACTTTTTTTGAAGTTAACCCGGGACGATGCCCGCGCCCCAATTGTAGGGGCACAAGGCTTGTGCCCACATCGTAACCATATCTTCGATTGGTCATGTCTCCCATACCTCGTATAGTGGGCACATGCCATGTGCCCCTACAAAATTTTATACAAGTCCGCGTAGGCGGACGACTGGCATTTTAATGCCACGCAGCCGGGATTTCAATCCCAGCGAGAAACTTTTCACTCAACGTTCAAGCGACAATAAGTTGCACCCCGCTAGACGCACAGACGTTTTCAATGGCTTCGTCTGCGCGGTCAGTGATCCAGGTGGTATATTCGGCGAGGGGGGCGACCTCGCAATAAGAATCACAGCCGAATTTTTCCGCGTGGGCCAGGAGCAAACGCCGGGTGCTGGCCTGCCCTGCAGCACGTTTTAGAAAAGCCTCAGGCGGACGGGCCACACGTACGGAACCGGCGGCGGTTACTGCATCTGCCGCGAGGAGCGCCCAATCAAAACGATAGGCGCTTAAGGTGTTGAGCGCGGTCAAACCGGAAATCGCCAGGCTACCCGGATCAACCTCGCCGCCCAATAATTCGTGCCGAATGCGCGCACGACTGAGGAGTTCCGCCACATGCCAGTCGTTCGTGACTACCCAAGTAGGGCGCCAGGCCGCGTGGATCAATTCCTGGGTGACGGCCAGGGTGGTAGTGCCAGCGTCGATATAGAGTGCGGCGCTGTCCTGCAGGAGTTTTACCGCTGCCTGGGCGATACGTTTTTTCGCATCCGGCGTCACCTGCTGTCGGTCTTCAAATCGAATGACCGGGTGCGCGCTGGCTTCAGCGGCATTATCATGCGCCACCACGCCGCCATGGGTACGCATCACCCACGGTAGGGTAGCCAGCAGCTCCAGATCACGCTGGGCAGTAGCCCGCGCGACGCCAAACTCGCTGATGACATCGCGCAAGCGAAGCTCACCGTGCTTACGCAGTAACACCGCCAGCCGGTCCTGGCGCGACACACCTAATAAACTCTTCGCCGTCATTCACTCGTCCCCAATACGATATAATTCTGATGCAGTGACCATAATGCATCAGAATGCCTCATAGTACCTCATGATGTCGCTGCCGTCAATGTGGTTCTAACTGGCACTTTCTGAAGAATTTGTAGAGTTCCCGCTGGGATTGAAATCCCGGCTGCGTGGCGCTACGCGCCGGTCGTCCGCCTTCGCGAACTTTTCTGAACCGAATGACAGCGTGCTTTCTTCCTATTTTCTTCTTCCTATTTCCTAATAACGGGTGGTGTTAGGAATTCAAACCCCGTTCTCATGGGCGTCCCGTCCATACCACGATACCTTGTGGGCAGATTATCTTGGATTCTGGCAATACCCACGTCAGGGTATTACCTCCGAGCAAGAAAATTGTTATAATCAGGGCAGGCAATCAGATAAAAAATAGTTCGGAGTTCCATTACAGTTTTAATGGGGGGGGAAGTTTTTTGCGTTATTTACATGTGGGAATAGCCCAGGTTAATGCCATCGTAGGTGCGCCACAGGAGAACTTGCAGCGTATCCATCGTCAGGTGCAGTCTGCGGCTGCGGTGGGCGTTGAGGTGCTGCTTTTCCCGGAGACCGTCATTCACGCCTATAATTTTTCGCCCGCCAACATGGCGCTGGCGGAGCCGCTGGGTGGGGCGCTAACCCAACAAGTATCGGAGTGGGCCAGGCAATATAACATGACCATCCTCGCCGGATTCCTGGAGCGAGATGGGGATAATATCTATAACAGCCTAGTGGTCGCACGGCCAGATGGCACGATGGGACTCGAGCGCAAGAATAACCTGACGGAAACAGAGCTGGCCGCCGGGCTGACAGCGGGAAAGGTGGAACGCACGGTATTTGAATTTAACGGCATCCGCTGTGCCATCATGATTTGTGCCGATTGCGGTATCAAGGATTTACACTGTAACCTCGCCCAGCAGGGAGTCGAGTTTCGCTTTATCCCCACCGTGGCGGGCAATATGATGAAAGATAAGCTTATCCCCTACATTCACGAAGAGGAACTGGCGACGGAGGAAGGGCGCGCACTGACGGTAGAGTACCGTGGTTACGTGTGCATCTGCGACGCTATCGTGCCCGAAGACCCGCAGCCATACACCGGCTATGCCGCCGCCAATGCCCTCGGGGACGACGGCGCGGGAGTCAGGCACATGGGTCACTGTTCAATAGTCGATCGCCACCGCGTGCTCCGCGCACAAATACCCGGCACCCTGGTGATAGAGCATCAGCAGGATCAAATGGCACATACCGTGCTGTCTTTTCCGTAGAGGTAATTGGGAAATATTTGGTAGGGCGCACGGTTTGCGCCTCTACACCCAAGCCGGAAATGATCAGGCGCACAAAAGTCAGAAGCAGATGATAGGCGCTCTATATTTGAGCTGGTTGCTCCGGGGACTGTCCTCGCGCACAGTATCCGGTATCATCGTGATTTGTGCCTGCCATAGTTAGCCTCTCTTTCGTATTCAGCCTCCGGTTGGGACTGTAACCATTCGGTCGAAACAACTTGGCCTTTCGACAGGGGTGTACAGTCCCCGATGCTAATAGTACAGAGTTGTCAGCATGTAAATACTAAAGAAAGCCTCGCCCACAACCCGATTCAATTTATTAGCTACTAGGGCTCAGTAGCTTTCAAACGGATACTAACATAGCCTCGGGTGAAGCTCGGGGTAGGCTTTTGAACAGTTCACCTTCGGATTTTTAACCCCTTCCCCGGTTTTTGCCCGGGGCTATGTTAGTATCTCACTATTTGGTTATTGCCATTAGTACCCCGTTCTTTAATACCTACAACTTGTTTTTACGAATATTTAGGGGAGTAGGTCGATTAGTGACTTGAAACCCTGAACTGTTACCCCTGATTGCGCTGTAGCGACATCTCATAGCAAAACATGTACAATACCTTAATATTCGGACGTGGTCTGGTTATTATCTTACGCTGACCATTGTCACTATTGAAGTTGGGTTGTATGGCTGAATTATCAACAATTATGGCAGATGATGCACCAGTTTGCATCGAACTTGCGGCGGGGGATACTTTTCGTCTCGCGTTGGCAGATGGTGAGCATTGGTATGGGCATGGTTTCAACCATCAGCAACCGTATCCGTTGGAAAGCGGGGAGATCTCTGCCGACGTCTTTGCGGTGAATAACATCCAATCTCCGGTTTGGATGAGTTCCGTGGGCTTTGTGCTGTTAGTTGAGACGGTTGAACGTTTGGGTGTGCGTTTGAACGTTGGCGGCAACCGGCTTTTTGAATTGACCGCCTTAGACGCGCCGGTGCGGATACGCATCTTTCGCGGCCAGAATCTCCCGGAGGCGCATCAACAATACCTGCAGTATATCGGCTGGCCACCGCCGATCCCCACCAGTGCGCAATTGGGCGAGAGTCTGTTTTGCACGTGGACGGAATACCCGCGCTGTGTGACGCAGGTGCGCCTGCTCCAATTTGCCCGTGATATTCGCGCCCATGGTTACCCATGCACCACGCTCATTCTCGATGATCGATGGGAATCCTGTTTCGGTGAGCTGGCCTTCGCGGATGATTTCCCCGATCCCGTTGCGTTGGTTCAGCAGTTGCGCGCCTGGGGTTTTGAGCTGTGGCTCTGGGTTACGCCGTTCGTGAACAAGGAAGCGAACAATTTTTCCGCACTGGCGGAAGCAGGTGCATTGGTGCCGCATATTGATGGACAGGGGCCCGCGCTGTTGCGCTGGTGGGGCGGCACCGCGGGTCTGGTTGATGTCACTGCGCCGGCAGGGCAGGAGTGGTTGCGTTCGCGCCTGCATTATCTTCGTGACGTCATTGGTGTCACCGGTTTTAAGATTGATGGCGGTGATTTCAAGTATCAACCCGCCCCCGACATCGCGGCCTGGTATTGTCCACCGGGGCCATCCGGGTATAGCGATGCCCTGCTGGCGCTCTTTGAAGAGATTGCGCCGCTGCACTGCGAAACACGTACCGCCTGGCTGTCGCAACGTCGCGGCATCCTCTGGCGGCAAGGTGGTAAAGATTCGCATTGGGGGATTGATAACGGGCTGGCCGCTATGATCACATTGGCGCAGCAGCTGGCGCTGCTGGGATATGACCTGCTCATCCCGGATATGATACCGGGCCGGGTACAGACGATGGTGGCAGATATGCCGCTACCCACCGATGAACTTTTCGTCCGCTGGACAGAGGCCACCGCTTTCCTGCCGATGATGCAATTCTCCTATGCACCGTGGCATTATGCTGCACCTACGCAAGTGGCAGCAGCAGGATATGCGCAACTCCACGCGTTGTTGGGGGACTATCTGCATGAGCAGAGCCAGCAGCGTACCGCCCCGTTGGTGCGTCCGCTCTGGTATGCGGATCCGAACGATGCCGCGCTTTACACCATCCCGGATGCCTTCCTGCTGGGGTCAGATATCCTGGCGGCGCCGGTGGTCACCGAAGGGGCGATATCGCGCGATGTCTATCTTCCAAGAGGCCAGTGGCGCGATGCCTGGACGGGAGTTGAGTACGCCGGAGGATTGCTGGTAAACCATCCCGCTCCGTGCCCGGGCATCCCCATCTTCGTGCGTGCCGAACAGACGGAATTGTATGAATTATTACACTCTGCTTTGTGCAGAATTAACCGTGCCAGCGTGTTGCCAGGCGTGACGACGACTACCTATTCCGCGGGTTTGGATCGAGATTTAACGGTGACTGGGTAAACGCACTGATGCATAATGTAAGAGAGAAGGTAATTATGACGCAACGGGAACGAATGGAAGCTGTATTCAATGGCCAGCGCCCGGACACTATGGGCTGGTTCGGCGACTTGACTTACTGGTATAGCGCCCACCGGGAGATTGGCGATCTGCCTGCGCGCTGGCAGGGAGTTAATGGCCTGCACGAGTTGCACCGTGAGTTGAACATCGGTGAATACATCCCCGGCTGTGATGCGGGCGACACGCTCGAGGGGGCGGCAGTAAAAGCGGAAGTCACGGTGAATGATGGCCGACGTATCGCCAGCTGGCACACGCCAGTGGGGGACATTCGGGAAGTGCAGGACTACTCGCCGATGTCGTTCTCTTGGGGGTACACCGAGCATGCGGTAAAAACTGTGGAGGACCTTCGCGTCGTCCGCTATCTCTATGAGAACCGCCAGTTCATCCCCCGTCCCGAATACTATTTGGAGCTCGATCAACAGTACGCCGCCTACGGATTTGGGCCCGCGCATTATGGCGCTCCGCCGACGCCGATCTCCGAGTTGAACAAACATTGGATCGGGGTGTTGGATATGACTTACCTGCTGATGGATGAACCGGAAGAGATGGCAGCCACGCTCGCCGCCATCGAAAAGGTGAACGATGAGATCTATCGTGCCATTGCCGCCGGCCCCAAGTCTTATGTGATGATCTGTGAGAACCTTTCCGCCACGACTATGGGCGGGTATTTCGATGAATACATCGCCCCGCATCTGCGGCGTTGGACTGGCTGGTTGCGCGCGAGCGGCCACCGAACGCTGATCCACAATGATGGTACGTTGCGCGGCACGCTGGAGAAACTCGGTGCCACCGGCGTCGATTGCGTGGACTCGGCGGTGCCCAAACCGGTGGGCGATGTGGCTGTTGCTGATCTGCGCGCCCTGGCGGGGGACGGCATAATCCTCCTCGGGGGCTTGCCGGGCACGATGTTTGCCCCGCCCTTCACTGCCCGCGATATCGAAGAGCAGGTCATGGAGATCATCAACCGGTACAAAGACTCCGGCACCTTCATGTTTGGCGTGGCTGACCAGGTGCCGCCTGACGGCGATCTCGATCTTGTAAAACTCGTCAGTGCATTAGTGGAGGAACATGGGCGGTATTAGAAGGATGGTGGCCCCGGCCGGATTTGAACCAGCGACACGCGGATTTTCAGTCCGCTGCTCTACCAGGCTGAGCTACAAGGCCATAACGTTAGTGGGTTTCCCCACCTGACGCTACTAAGTATAACTGCGGTAGTGATTTTGGTCAATAGCATCGAGGAGTATCGGTATACTTCTCATAACACCGTTCATAACCAGCATTAAATACTGGGCTTCCCCGGTACTACCCCGGTAACTTCCATTCAATCGGAAAAATGCCATAGTCCCGGGCGCAACCCTGTCAGTTAACCACAAATATTTCACCGCGAAGCGGTGGCGTAAGATCCTCAGCTACACCCACTAGTGCTCCCGCAGTTCATACATTTGTAGCATGCGCCGTTGCGGACCATTATCTCACCGCAGGTGGGGCACGGGGGGGCGTCGGACTGGTTGTCGAAGCCGAGGGCGCCGTTGCCGTGCTGCCCCAGCATCACCGGGAAGAGCGTGCCGGTGCCGTCCTCGTCCTCATCTTTCAGATCCAGGATATCTGTGCTACTGACGTAGTGCGCGCTCATATCGCGCGGCATATAGCGTAGCGCCATCCAGCGGAAGATGTAGTCCACTACCGACTTGGCCATGGGGATATCTTTGTTGCCGGTCCAGCCGCTGGGCTCGAAGCGTGAATGGCTGAACTTATCTATCAGCGTGTTGAGTGGGACGCCGTATTGCAGCGCCATGCTGATGGCGATGGCGAAGGAGTCCATGAGACCGCTGACCACCGACCCCTGCTTGGACATCTTCACGAAGATCTCGCCGGGGGTGCCGTCGTCATACTGGCCGACGGTGATGTAGCCCTCGTGCCCGGCGACGCTGAATTTGTGGGTGATGGCCTGGCGTTCCTCGGGCAGGCGGCGGCGGCGCACAACAGGCACCTCTACCGGGGCGACGGCGGTATCCGCTGTTGTAGCGACGGCTTTGCTGCCCAGTTTCACATTGAGCGGTTGCGTGCGTTTGCAGCCGTCGCGGTAGACGGCCACCGACTTCAGGCGCAGGCGCCAGGCTTCCACGTAGACATCGTAGATATCCTGCACGGTGGCCTCGTGCGGCATATTCACCGTCTTGCTGATAGCGCCGCTAAGGAATGGCTGCACGGCGGACATCATGCGCAGGTGACCCATGTAATTGATGGTGCGCAGCCCGTTGGCAGGCTTGAAGGCGCAGTCGAAGACCGGCAGATGCTCTTCCTTCAGCCCGGCAGCGCCCTCGATGGTGTCATGCCCTTCAATGTAGAGGAGGATCTCGGATATCTGTGCTTCGGTGTAGCCAAGTTGCTGCAGCGCCGCGGGCACTGTCTGGTTGACGATTTTGAACATGCCACCGCCGGAGAGCTTTTTGTACTTCACCAGCGCGATATCCGGCTCAATGCCGGTGGTGTCGCAGTCCATCATGAAGCCGATGGTGCCGGTGGGCGCGAGCACGGTGACCTGCGCGTTGCGGTAGCCGTACTGTTCGCCCTTCGCCAACGCTTCATCCCATATCTGCCGCGCGGCCATGATCAGGTCGCGCACGCTGTTGAGGCGCTCGATGCGATCCACCATGGAGCGGTGCTTGCCGATGACGTGCAGGAACGGCTCGCGGTTCTTCATATAGTCGGCGAAGGTGCCCACGCGCGAGGCGATCTCTGCCGAGGCCAGATACGCCTGCCCGGTGAGAATAGCGGTGATAGTGGCGGCCATGGCGCGCCCTTCATCGCTATCGTAGGGGAGGCCGTTGGACATCAGCAGCGCGCCCAGGTTGGCGTAGCCCAGTCCCAGCGGGCGATAGCGCTTGCTGTTCTGCGTGATCTGCGTTGTCGGGTAGCCCGCGCGCTCAATGATGATCTCCTGTGCCAGGATCATCAGCGTGATGGCGCGGCGGAAGGAGGGGATGTCGATGTCGCCGTTCGGCTTGCGGAACTTCATCAGGTTGAGCGAAGCCAGGTTGCAGGCGCTATCATCAAGGAACATATATTCGGAGCACGGGTTGCTGGCGTTGATGCGGCCGCTTTCCGGGCAGGTATGCCATTCGTTGATGGTAGTGTCGTACTGGATGCCCGGGTCGCCGCACAGGTGGGTAGCAGCGGCAACTTCTTTCAGCAGTTCCTGTGCCTTCATCGTTTCCGTCGGCACCTTGCCCACGACGGAGAGCGTCTGCCACTCGCGGTCGCGAATGACGGCGTCCATGAAGTCGTCGGTCACACGCACGCTGTTATTGGAGTTCTGGAACATCACCGAGTCATAAGCCTCGCCGCCGAAGGAGCCGTCGTAACCGGCGTCAATGAGCGCCCACGCTTTCTTCTCTTCGTGCGCTTTGCAATTGATGAACTCGCGGATATCCGGGTGCTCGACATCAAGGATAACCATTTTGGCGGCGCGGCGCGTGCGCCCACCGGATTTGATGACGCCGGCGAAGGAGTCAAACCCGCGCATAAAGGAGACCGGCCCGGAGGCGAAGCCGCCGCTGGAGAGCTTCTCTTTGCTGGAGCGCAATGAAGAGAAGTTAGTGCCGGTGCCGGAGCCGAATTTGAAGAGCATCCCCTCGGTACGGGCCAGCCCCAGGATGGAATCCATGGTGTCATCCACCGCATTGATGAAGCAGGCGGAGCATTGTGGGGTCTCATCGACGCCGACATTGAACCACACCGGGCTGTTGAAGGCGGCCTTCTGGTAGAGCACCAGGTGCGCCAGCTCCTCGGCAAAGATGGTGGCCTCTTGCTGCGTCTGGAAGTAGCCGTCCTCCAGCCCCCAGGCGCTGATGGTATCTACCACGCGGTTAATGAGGGTGCGCAGGCTTTTCTCGCGCTCCTGCTGCCCTTTGCCGATGCGGAAATATTTGGAGATCACCACGTTCCCCGCCGTCGCCGACCAGAAATCAGGCATCTCCACGTCATGTGCCTCGAAGATCACCTCGCCGTTCTCGGCGGTGATACTGGCATATCGATGCTCCCATGTTACCTCATCGTAAGGGTGTATCCCTTCGGTAGTAAAATACCGGGTCATCCGAAATGCCCCCGTCTGGCTCGCGCCAAATAGTCCGCCATTACTCATCTGCTGGTCCTCCACAGAGGTGTCAATATTACTCATTGGAATGTCCTTACACTACAAAAATAAAAACAGGGAAACTGTTGGTCAGTGGGAATTAGCTGAAGAAACTAACCGTCGAAGAGCGAGCGCTGTTCTTCATCGATGCGCTCCTGGCGGCTTTGCGCCACCATGCGCTCGGTCTCTTCCACATAGGAGCGCAGGTCTTTAAACTCGCGATATACCGAGGCGAACCGGATATAGGCTACCTCATCGATATCACGCAAGCGCCGTAGCACCATATCACCGAGGAAAGAGGTGCGTACTTCATCTTTGAGGGCGTCGCGCAAGGTGCGCTCGATATCGTAGCAGAGTTCATCAATTTTTTCGCGACTAATGGGGCGTTTCTCGCTGGCTTTGGTCAGGCCATAAAGCAGTTTAGCCCGATCGAAAGGTTCGCGTCGCCCGTCTTTTTTGATGACGTATAACTGCGGTTCTTCGTGACGTTCGTAGGTGGTGAAACGGCGCCGACAATCCTGACATTCGCGGCGTCGGCGAATGGTGGCCTGCTCTTCGCTGGTGCGTGTTTCAATCACCCGGGTATCTTCAATTTGGCAATACGGACAGCGCATAGTAATCTCCACCTACAAGCTCACAGGAAAGTCAACGAGAATATACTACTCCACTAGTACTAGTGTGTCAATACGTTTTTTCATAAATTTTACACCATAGTTAGCGTGATATTAAGTGGGAATAGTAATCGTTTCATTTCTTTTTTGGCAATATTTGGGCAAGAAAAAGCCCGGCGAGATACTCGCCGGGCTCCCAGGGGGAAAGTTACATTTCGCTTAATTAGTGGGCAACATTGCGATAGCGTTGGCGGGCAATGGCGCCAGGTAGAATTCGATAGCTGGCTGATATAAACGACAATCACCATCGCCGGGGAAGCTGATATTGATCCCTTCAATGCCAGCGTTGGCAAGGACGGTAATCTGCTGGATCGATAGGACATCCAGCTTGTTTGCGGGGTTCATAGTCACCTTCGCGCGGATCTTCTGGCCCGGCTGCAGCTCGGTGATGGCGAGGGGCAGGCGCTGCACGACACCGTACTGACGCGAGGTAATGACCTTCACTTTCTGCTCTACGGGCTGATCTTTCGCATTTACCTGCAATACCAGCGGATCAATACTTACTACGTCTCCCACGATTTCGCAGAAAACACGTGGCGCTGTTCTAGGGGTAGCGTCCGACTGCGTGAGCTGTACTTTTAGTGGTACATCATTGCTCACTACATTGGCGTCGCGTATGACGGTAACACTGTCTGGTAGGACTATAGTAGCCGGATCAGCCCTGCCCGCTGGAGTGGTATTCGCCTCGAAACGTCCCGCAATGCGCAGCCGTTGTCCGAGGATGAGTTGTGCGAATGGCAACCGCTTGACTGCCTCGATCGGCACTAGTGGATTGTCTATGGAGGTAATTGTCTCTTCAGATTCACGCCAACGCAGCATATCGCCGGCGAATTGACGCATTTTGCGTATTGATTCTAAGACTTTTTGCGGCATTGGCACATTACGGGTTCTCCATTCTGTTTCCAGGTCATCCGCTTGCTTCTGTAGCTGGGCGGCTTGTTGTGCCATTTCATCGGGCACTTTCCCTGGTGCATTTGGGTTCTCCGCTTGTATGAGCAACTTCAGCGTCACCGTGGTTATCGGCGCTTTGGAATTATTGGCATTTGCGGTGGCCTTATTGTCGACAATTTTTCCGTACAGGTGGTCACCTGCATTGTTGGCGTCGTTCTTGCCAGCGCCCTCGGGCCGCTGCGCCAAGGCGAACGTGCTAAACACCACACATAGTATCATCATTATCCATAATTGGTATCTCATTGTTTTCCTCTTATCTTTCTCCGCTAGAGCATCATCGTGGCGGCATCTTCCGTCAATAGGCGGGCAATAGCCAGGGCTGTATCTGGATCAGCATCCTGCATTTGTTTCATCTCCATCGCGCGCAAAGCGCCTTCTGTATCACCCACAGCAATACAGGCGCTGGCCAGCTCAGCTAGTCCACTAGCGCTGATTGCAGTATCTTCTACTGAATTTGCCGGTGCGGCGATTACTTCACGATTGAGGTCATTTCGGTTATTCGTGTCATGCTCTTGTACTGGCGATTTCTCGACTGTTTTCTTAGTAGTCCGCGCCTTCCGTTGCGGTGGTACTACGTTATCCGCCACAGCCACGACCTCTGGGGCTGATGGCGCTACAATCGGTGCTATTACCGGCTGTGGGGCGGGCACGGGCGCAGGGTTTGATACTGGCGGGCGCTTCACCAACTGCTCGGATTTGGGCGCTACAGTATGCGTAGCGATGAACATTGTCACCGCCAGGCCACCTACCGCCAATGCTCCGCCAGCCCAGGCTAAGCGGGGCCACCAGCCACGCGCCAGCACGGGCGATTGTTTGCCGGCCAACACTCGGCGCATGATGCGCTCGGAGCGCGCCGGGTCTGGTAGCAGCGCCGGGTCATCGTTATAGGTATCACGGAGCAAATCCCGCAATGTATCATCGCGTAAATCCATCGATAATTTTTTCATTTTTTCTGTCATCTTAGCCCTCCTTCCCGAGGGGTACCGTCCAGCCATCGCCGAGCTCCAACTCTACCATAGCCCTCAAGCGGTGCCGGGCGCGGTGGATGCGGCTTTTCGCGCCGGCCAATCCACAACCCAGTACATCTGCGATCTCATCCAGTGAGCGCTCTTCCAGATAAAACATCAGTACCGCTGTCCGCTCTGGTAACGTCAGCCGTTCCATACAGCGCCGTACCACCTCCTGGCGGCTGCGCATAATAACTTCATCTTCCGGCGTAGGTTTGGTGCCGGGCACTTCCCGCGCCTCGTCCAACTCTACCGTTGGCCGGGTACTACGCTTGCGGAGCAGCGAAATCGCCAGGTTATTCGCCACACGCAAAAGCCAGTATACAATCGACGGTTCCGCACGCAGATCTTTCAGGTGCTCGTAAGCACGCATGAACGTCTCCGCGCTGAGATCCTCCGCCTCAGCACTGTTGTTCACCAGGCGATAACAATGAGCGTAAACACGCTGCTGGTGCATCTTCACCAGCTCTTCAAAAGCTACCTGTTCTCCGCGTTGCGCCCTCGCCAGCAGTCGACTCTCCGAAGAGTCAATCACTAATACCGCCCTTCCCTGTAAAAGAATATACGCCCATTATATAGAAAAGTTGCAGTGAAGCGCAGCAACATGGGTTGATTGCTCGCATTTTTCGTGACATTTGTGCTTATTGTGGTCATTTTATCCGTCTCCAGGAATAACCAGCACGGGGATAGTATCGTGCCGTTCTGTGACCCACGGGGTGGTGTAGCGCAGCTCTATCACCCAACGGGCCATGATATTGCTACTGCGGAAACTCACCGGGACGGTGGCGGGTAGGTTGATGTTGACCTCTGTGGATAACGGTTGCTCGGCTTGCCAGCCTTGCGGGAAGCAATTAACGGTTGCTACGCTCAGTTTTTCCCAGTTGGATTCCGCGCCAACATTGCATTTCAATTCCATTATCAGATGGCTGTTCGCTTTTGATTGGGTCTTCGGATTGATGGTGACGATCATCTTTACCGGTTTGCCAACAGCCATCGCGGGCACATCGCTGGCTCCGCGGCTAGCTTGCAGGGTCAACTTCACCCCCAGATCGCTGATGTTACTGAGTTGGAAGGTCACCGGCAGCACCGGCGGATTAGTAATCCCTTGCCGTTTGGCGAGCACCTGCACTGGCAGCTCTTTTTTGATATCAGGGTACCAACCGGGGATGCTAACCGCAAACGTCAACTCCCAGCGGACTTGATTCTCACTCATCTTAAAAGTAGGTATGCCATCGGTGGGGATATGGATACTGGTGTGCCCGGTCATCATTTTGCCGGCGGCCCAACGGGTGCCAGCCTCCAGCTGTACCTTAGTGCTGTAGATAACTTCCGTCTGTTTCTGGTTTTTCGCTTTGTGATCAACGCTTTCGACGATAGCGCGCAATTCCAGGGTAGCCTCGGTTATCGGCAACTCCTTGAGTACCGCCAGGCGGATGTCGACGCCCAGATCACCATTAAGCGCTACCGGGCCGGAAATCGCCAACGTGACGCTGTTGATAGCCGCCACCGAAATCGCCTTGCGAATAGCCAGCGTCCCGAGGAGGGTAAATAGCGCCAACATGAGGAAGGAAAAGAACGTCCCCCCACTGAGAGCGCTTAATGCAATGAGTATGGCGATGACGCCCGTTATCCAGAAGGCGCCCGACTGCATCCGCGCCGATGACATCTCCTCAGGGGTAAGCGCACGCCCGGGGGTGAAGGTGGCAGCGCCCTCTGTGATATTAGTTGCGGGCAGCGGCGGCTTAGGAGGAGCTGGTCTGGTATACGACGGCGGCGGGGGCACGGGGGCGACGAATACCGGAGGTGGGGCCGGCGCGCGGTCTTGCACCGACGTCACCTGCCGCACCACCTCCGCCAATGCGGCGGCTTTTGCCTCCGGCGTGGGGGCTGTGGGCATACCCGCTGGCGCCACCACGTCGGGCATCTCAATGCCCGGCATCATGCTACTCGTGGGCATGGCCGTGGTGGGGGTAAAGATATCCGGCAGCGTGATATCTGGCATCACCGTGCTGGGGGAATAAACCGTTGTGTACGGGATGGGGCCGGGAACTTCTTGCGCCGTCCCCTCCGGCGGGGCAGGTACCAGCGACACCATGCAATTACCACACATGGAGCGGATATCGCTTTCCTCATATTTAGTACCACACTTTGGACATACTCGCATGATGGTATTTATTCGCTATAGATTAGCGAATTCCTGCAACATCTTTGATATCGAGCTATGAAAAATACGTATCGGTATTTACGCCACACTCTAAATGAGATAAACTTACTCGTGTATAAGGATGCCGTTTTTCTGACAACCGTCAATTCCGGCCTGGCCGTGAACGACCAGGCTAGAGGGCCTTTGGCCCATCGCCCTCCGGGCGGGACGGTCAAGGTTAAGCCGTCCCGTCCGAAGGACGATCGGCGTAGCCCATTAGCCCAGTCGTTCACGGCTGGGCAAAAAGGGGAGATACTCTAAAAACGATACTCCTTACTCGTGTATAGGGATGCATATATGAACAACAAAGAAATATACACTTTTGATGAAGCATTGGCGGGCGCCCGGGCGGGGGTGACCCCAGCGGTGGCGTGGCTGGTGCCGTTACTCGACTGCTCTGAGGCGGATGCCCCACTGCTTTTCGCGGCGGCGAATGAAGTACGGGCGGCGAGCGTGGGGGATGATATCCACCTGCGTGGGTTGATCGAGTTCAGCAACATCTGCCGTAAAGATTGCGCTTACTGCGGCATACAGCGCAGCAACAGTAACGTGGAACGTTACCGCTTGAGTGTGGAGACGATCATCCGCACCGCGCAGGAGGCGGAGGAGCTGGGCTATCGTTCGGTAGTGCTGCAGTCTGGTGAAGACATGTGGTTCACGCCGGAGCGGCTGGCGGAGGTGATCCGCGGCATCAAAGAGAGCACCGACCTGGCGATTACCCTCAGCGTAGGCGAGCGCGACTACGATACTTACAAACTCTGGTATGAGGCAGGGGCTGATCGCTATCTGCTGCGCATTGAGACCACTAATCCCGCGCTATTCGCCGCGCTGCACCCGGATGATAACCTGGAGGCGCGCAAGCGCTGCCTGTATGACCTGAAGGCGCTGGGCTACCAGCTGGGCAGTGGTGTAATGACGGGGTTGCCCGGGCAGACGCCGGAGATGCTGGCGCGTGATGTCATCTGGCTACATGAGCTGGGTGCGGAGATGATCGGGGTGGGGCCGTTCATCCCGCACCCAGAGACCCCGCTGGCGGAGGCGACTGGCGGCACGGTGGCGGCGACGCTGCGCCTGGTGGCGGTGTTGCGGCTGGTCTTCCCAGATGCACATCTGCCCGCCACCACCGCCATGGGCAGCCTGGACCCGCTGGGGCGCGAGGCGGCGCTGCAGGCAGGGGCCAATGTGATGATGCCCAACGTCACCCCCACCGAGACGCGCCCGAAATACGAAATCTACCCCGGCAAAATCTGCCTCAGCGACGACGCTCGCCACTGCCGCGGCTGCATCACTATGCGCATCGAAAGCATCGGCAGAAAAATCGGCCCCGATCGGGGGGATGTGAAGCGGGAGCGGGATGAGAAAAATGGTGGGGAATTTAGTCGCTAGTCGCTAGTCGCTAGTCACTCTGAATGGTGTTATGGTGAAAGAAGACGATATCCTTAAGAATTATTCTGTAACAACGAAAAATGTCGGTGAATGGTGGATCGGCTGGATCGAAGAGGTGCCGGGAGTTAACTGTCAGGAAAATACTTATGAGGAACTGCTGGAAAGCCTGCGGGTAACTATGGTGGAGGCAAACCAGCTATTAGATCAAGCCATACCTGCTTATGGAAATCATATCCATTAGCGCCCTGAAAGGTGCTGGAATCTAAGCGGTTTGGGAGGAATTGCCCCGAAGGGGCAAAGGAATTTAGCCACGGGTGCAGCGGCTCCGAGTGTAGCGAGGAGCGCGCGGAACCCGTGGTATGGGTTATTAAAAAAAGATTATCCGCCCGAAGGTGGCGGAAAGAAAAACCATTTCTTTACGCCCCCTTCGGGGCGGATAATTATGAAAGAGATCAGACGCCACGCAGCCGGGACTTTAGTCCCAGCGAGCTATCGGCCGGGTGAGGTTTCGACCGGGTGGAACAGTCCCCAATGAGCTCCGTTTTACGGTCACATCACTCCCCGACCACAAAGACCACCGCGTCATTCTTCGGCAGTTGCGTTACAATATTCTGGGCAGTGGTGGTGAATTCGCCGCGGTAGGTGGTTTTCAGGCTCCACCCGGCGTGCAGGGTGAAGGTTTCGGTTATTGGCTCCGGCGATTCGTTGATGGCGATGATCAGGCGTGCGCCATCCGCCATGTCGTGCTCGGTGATGGCCACCAGCGGGTTCGTTTTGCGCACGGCGCGTGTCGCCAACACCCCCTGGGCGATCTCCTGGTAGACCCGCCAGCTGGGCAGTGCGTCCGCGCTATGGAATACGCCGGGGGTTTGCGCCAGGGTGAGTTCCAGCGGGCTGTTGAGGAAATATACCTTCCCCGCCCCATAGCTGGCGACGCTGAATGCCGGGTTGCCGTCCACTTCATGCCCGAGTACGGTGGCTCCCACGGCGCGCAGATTCACCTTGCTGCTGCCGCCTTGCGGTATTTGTGGCGCATCGTTTAGCCTCTCCAGGGTGAGGGGAGAGAAGTCGCGCCGCCGCTCGCGCGTTTGCGGTTCCAACCCGATCACTTTGGCGAAGTCGGGCAATAGCGCATCATTGAGCGAGATGTAGAGGGTAGCGCCGCGCTCAACGCGTGCCAGCAGTTCCCGCCACTGGCTTTGCCAGACATTCATCGTGCCGCAGACGTTGGGTAGCAGATATAGCTCCGCCTCCGGCAAAGACTGCCCGTGATAACAGAAGGTCAAATCGAACCCCGCCTGCTTTGCCAGGATGAAGCTGCTGAATGCGGTACCCCACTGATCCTGACTCTGGCTGAGGAGACAGACAGCCTCGGTGCGCCGTGCGGGCAGGTTGGTGAAGGGCAGCGTCTCCAGAAAATGCCGGAATTCCCCAAAGCTTTCCATCGCCGGCTTGGAGCTGCCATCGGTACGCAGCAGCCCCAGCTCGCGTTCCAGGGCGGTCCACTCGTACGGGGGGTGAACTAGCTCGGTCTGCTCGTGGGCGCACCACCAGAGCATACCGTGGCAATCATGCGCCCAGAGCGAGAAGAGGCAGGTGCGGGCGAAGTCGGCGGCAATTGCCTCGCTGGCATTCACCGGCCCTAGCGTGCCTGTTTCCTGGCAGAAGCAAGGTTTCCCGCCCAGATCAGCGTAGAGACGTGATTCGGCGGTGCCGTGCATGAGCGTGCGGATAGTATTTATCGGGTCTTGATCGCAATGCGGCGTGAAGAGCGGGTAGGGATGGGTGGTGAGCAGGTCAGTCAGCTCTCCCTGATCCTGCATGCGCCAGTTCCCCTCTGGCGTCAGGCTGTGCATACCGGAGATAACCGGTCGGATCGGATCAGCCACGTGGATAGTATTGGCGATGGTGGCCGCCCATAGGTACGCTTGCTCGCGGGTGGTCTCACCCATGCAATTGCACTCGTTACCCAGATCCCAGCCGATAATCGCCGGGTGGTCGCGGAAATTGCTGACGAACTCCCGCACGAAACGAATTTCCCATTGGATGGCCAGCGGATCAGTCAGCGGATTCAACCCCTCCAGCGCTGGCGGTAAATATAAACGCCCGCTCATCCAACCGGTGAGCAAACCTATGATGAACTTCAGCTCATATTTTGCGGCCAGGTCAAGGAACGCGGCGAAGTGCGCTATCGCCGCTGCGGAGATTCCCGCCTGCCCCCAGTTATCAGTCGGCAGCGGGGTATCGCCAAAGCTGAACTCTACCAGTCGGCCATTAGCGGTGCGGCTGGCGGTGATCGGCTGAAAATCAGGCCACAACGGAAATACGCGCAATAATTGCATACCGGCCGCCGCCAACCGCTGGAAGTCCTGCTCCACCACCGCGGGTTGCCAGTCGCGCCACATATTAGTCCCGGCGTGTGAGGCCCAATAATTACACCCGATCACGAAGGTGCCCGGGGTGGTGAGTGTCGCCGAGGTTAACGGCGTCTGGCTAGAGAATTTATCGGTCATCTTATACTCCCCAATTAATCCGAAGGTTATTACCAAGTTTGCCCGGTGAAGGCATCCAGAATCGCAACTGCATTTTCAACAGGAGTTTCTGATTGTAGTGGTTTGGCGGGGGCCATGATATAGCCGCCCCCTTCGCCCATTTCGCGCGCCAGGCGCTGAATCTCCGCCGTCACCTCGGTGGTCGTGCCAAAGGGGATGGTGCTCTGGCTGCCGAGCGCACCCCAGAAGGTGATCTTATCGCCAAAGCGCTTTTTGAGTTCGTAGGGATTCATCTTGGCGGCTTCTGGCTGTACACTTTCCAGCACATCCAGACCAATCTCGATGAGGTCCGGGATGATCTCGGTTACTGAGCCGCAGGAATGACTCATGACGACTTTACCATGGGCGTGGACAGCCGCGTAGATACGCGCCCAACGTGGTTTAAGCAAGGTACGCCAGCGCTCCGGGCCAATGATAATGCCCCGCTGGTCTCCCCAATCATCGCCGAACAGGATACCGTCAATGGGCAGGTCAGCAGTATATTCCACAAAGGCAATATAGAGGTCGGTGAGCTTATCGAGCATCTCCTCGACGAACTCCGGTTCGGCGACGACATCCATCAACAGATTCTCGAAGCCGCGCAGGTTCCAGCTACGCTCGAATAGTCCCCAACCGAGACCACCGATGATAAAGGAATCTGGATTATTGGCGCAGGTAATGCGGGCTTTCTCTTTCATCTCCGGACGGTAGAATACCTCCGGCTTAGGGAAAACATAATCCCCCCACTCGGCCTCTGCCAGCGGCGGGGTCTCCAGATGGAACGGGAGTCGATCTGCGCGCCAGATGCCGCCGTAAGAGTCGCGATAATGCGTGTCGCTAATAGGCGTGCTAGCATCGGTATCCACAGCTCTTACCACAACTGTATAGGGGGTAATACGCTCATTCCAGGCAGTTCCCTGATAATGATCGTTCAGCCGCTCGCAGATGACGTCTTCCATCGCCAAGGTGTACGGGACAGGACGCACAGTACGATGCGCCAGCACTTCATAAATAGCTTCGCGAGGTGTCATGGCAGAAAGCCTCCTAATTTTTGATACAATACCATGATTAGGAGATTGTGAAAATAGGTTGAGGTGTTATGTAACATGATCCGTTCAGATAGTTTGCGGCTTAAGACACCAGACCTGGGGCGTTGCCCCAGGCTATCGAATATTTGCCCTTCAGGCAAAGTTCGTCCCAATATTTTTCTATTGATAGCCTCAAAACAGGCATGTTTTGCACAATATACCATTCCATTATGATTGCCTGAAGGGCAATCATTCGGTAGCCTAGGGTAACGCCCTAGAAACTGATTGGATGCGAAACATCAAGCCTAAGGGTTTTGCAATTACCTCAATGCTGACAACTCTAAACAGTTACTCTGAATGATTGCGCTGTTATCCCTCACTGGCTTATACTATCTATTATTCACAGTGGGGATGAAAATATTGTATAGTATCGAAGGCGTTAGCCTTGGTCGACCTACCCCCAGCCCCTTCCCTCGCTGGTAAGGGGCTGGGGGTAGGTCAAACCAATGGGCAAAGCGTACGCAAAATATATTTTCTTATGAGGTAAGTGCAACATCTCTTTTTCGCTGGGATTGAAATCCTCAGCGCGATAATTGGGTTTTGTAATTACCTTCACAGTAGCTGATATAGGTGGCAATCATGGCGAGTAATATAGAACAGCAATATACCAACCGAAAACTGAGCATTACCGTGCCTTCACTGATAATTATAGCGATGCTGGCGTCGCTGGTGTTGGCCTATTTTTATTATTTCCGCGCCCAGTGGGTGCCGCTGCCGAAGAATGAATACCAGGCGATAATAAATCCACCACCCGCCCCGTTGCAAGAGAGCTTGCCGGTGCTGGTGCCGGCCTCCGCAACACTGGCGGCGCCAAGCGCCAGTGCGACGATCTCCTCGGCAACTAGTTCCGCTCCGGTGAAGGCCAGAGTGAAGAGTGCAGAGACGACGAAAACGAAGAGCAGCGCTAAAACACCGGCGAAGTCCACCGCCACAACCAAAAGTAAGCCGACGACAGATAAGAATACCACATCGACGAAAACACCGAGTAAGACGTCCGCTACTGCCAAACCGACGACAAAAACGACGGCTACTGGGAAGAGTAGTACGGTGAATAAGACGCCCGTAAAGCGCCCCGCCGCCACGAAGACGATTGCAGAGCCCCGTGCACACCAGTAGTTTTTCGTTGGATTTCTTTCTGCAGCCCGCGACAACGGTGGCGCACCAGTTGCTGGGGGCAGTTATCGAGCGGGAATTACCCGATGGGCAAATTCTGCGTGGGCAAATTGTAGAGACCGAAGCTTATGGACAGGCAGACCCAGCCTGCCATAGTGTGCGTGAGCTGCCGGACGGTGGCACAGAGCACCGCCGCACAGCGCGCAATGCCAGTATGTTTGGCCCACCGGGCCGCGCCTACGTATATTTCACCTACGGCAACCACTTCATGCTCAACATCGTCACCCAGCCGGAAGGCGTACCGGAGGCAGTGCTCATCCGCGCGCTGCAACCGTTGGATGGCCTGCCGGAGATGATGGCGCGACGCGGTTCCGCTAACACACGTGCCTTGTTAAGTGGCCCGGGCAAGATCTGCCAGGCGCTGGGCATAAATCGGGAATTGGACGGACATGACCTGACGCTTGCACCCTTGAAGTTAATCCCCGCCACACCACTTGCGGACGCTGATATTATAACCACCACTCGCATCGGCATCACCCGCGCGGCCGACCTGCCCTGGCGGTTTTATGAACGTAATAGCGTATGGATATCACGAAAGTAGGTAACAGCTCAGAGTTTTCAGCCTTAGACCGATCTAACCCCTGCCCCTTCCCTCACATTTGGCGAACTCACGATCTACGACAGGAAGGGGAAGGTCTGGGATTAGTTCCTTTAAAGGTTTATGCTGGGATTGTAATCCCGGCTGCAGGGCGCTTCCTCCTTCGCCATCCTGGCTACGGCGGACGAGTCGCGCCGGTCGTCCTCCTTCGCGGACTTGTCTGGATTGAATAATACTGTCCTTCAGCGTGGTTGACCTTACATTGTAGCCCGCGCCCGCTGTGGCGCGTATTTGCTTACAACGGCGCGCCTACGGGATTACAACGGCGCCTACGGGATTACAACGGCGCGCCTACGGGCTTACAACGGCGCGCCTACGGGCTTACAACGGCGCGCCTACGGGATTACAACGGCGCGCCACGGCGGGCGCGGGCTACAACTCCTGGGAACGCCAATATCCGCATTGCCCCGTCCCCCTCGATCGAAAGATTATGCTGGGATTGCATTACCTCTGCTTCATTGTTTTTCGCGCCTACCCCTGTACGTTTTTCGTTTTTCGCTATATCCTTATATCATTGCGAAATAAGGAGCGTTTTTGATGTCACATCTGTTGCGTGGTTTCGTCGTTTTTCTGTTGTTTGCTGGTTTGTCGTTGGTGGTTGCTGCGGCAACGCCCACTACCCTGAAGGTGGTAGATCTGCGCTATGGTGCGTATGATATGGACTATTATGCCTGGGTAGGGTGTCTGCAGGGGATTGTGAATCGTGCCGATGGCGAGGCAGCGGTTTTCCTCATCACCAATGAGGAAGATGCCGCCTGGGCGGATGAGTTGGTACGTAGCTACGGATTGACGCGGCAACTAATGACCGCGCGGGCGCTGCTGGACGAGATGCTGCCGCAACTGAATGGTGTGGTGCTCTACGATGGCGAGAAACCGTGGGAGCGCAATGTTGCGTTGACCATGGCAGCCGCGGCCGCAGGCAATGTACTGGTGAAGGCGAAAGTGGCCACCGAGCCGAACACGGAATTGGAAGTGATGTTCGACACGCAAGCCCTGCTCTGGCCCGACCGCGTAGAGGCCTACGCCTGGGAAACCAGAGAATATACCGGCAAAACGGAAGCCAATCTTGTTGCGCTGGCGCCGGAGAGCGGCAATATGCTGGCTGACCTGATTGTCGCGCGAAGACTGATGGCAGTTGACTACAACCCGGCAGTGCCGGAAGAGGCCGAGGGCTTAAGTGTACTGGCGAAGAGCCTCTTCACTTTCTCTACCATTATCGGCAATTTGGACGATCGATGCGTAAATGTCGAGCAGAATATCTCCGCCGAGAAAGCGGCAATAGCGCTGACCACTATCCTCGGTAACATCGGTGTGCGTTACCAGCCAGCGCGCAATATCGCCAACCTCTCCTGTTATGCGCGCTTCCCGGCCACTCGTATCCTGATGCAGGGGCGTGGCGATCTCGATTTCGACCCCGGACGCAAGCTACTCATGTTCGTCTACGACACACCAGCGCACCAACTCAACGGTAGTTCCTTAAGCACCGATGCGCGCTCGCTTGATTCAGTCATGGACTTGCGTAGATTACTCGATGACCCGACAATGAATGACGTACCGGTGGGGGTACAAATTCCTTTAGCGCTCTTCGATTACGCGCCGGTTATCTACCAACGGCTACTGGCGCGGCAACGGCTGGGCGCCTTTGAGTTCCTCGCTTCTCCTGGCGGTGTGGGCTGGCTGGCGCCGTATCAGGTAGTAGACCCGGCTAATTTATACCAGGATGCCGCCAAAAATGCGCGCGCTATGGATATAAACGGGGCTACCCTGCGCGAGGTAGATGACCAGACGAAATACACCCCCATATTGAAAAATCTGCAGCAATATGGCTGGCGGGGCAGCGTGCTGCGCCCCGAAGAACGGTATCTGCAGGACGGTACCCCGCGCTCCGGCACCCTGCTCCCGGATTTTACCGGTGCGGTGGCCGTCGGGCGTGTCCACAGTATTGCGGAGTTGCGCAAATTGTTAGCGGATAACGCCTCCGCGCCGCTGGTAGTCGTTTATACATCTCCGGGCGATGTGCCGCCGAGTGCATTGCGCTCGCTCCTCCCTGCCGTTGCCGGGCGCACCATCGCTGCGCCGTCGATGGCCTTCCGTACCATGACGGAGTGGGTAGCAGTCAACAACGCCTTCAAAGCACAGCGCGAAGCCGGGATCAAGGAGCCAGTACGTGTGGCCTCGGTGACGCAATTAACCGCCCCCACCGTCACCAGTGCACTCGTCAATGATAAACCGCTGACCGTAATGGTGAATATCATCGGTGAACCCGCACTGCTCTCGGCCACGTTAATGTATATCTCTACCACCGGCAAACTGGGCTCGGTAGATCTACGTAACTCCGGCACCGGTGTGTGGACGGGCAAAATCCCCCCCATGCTCACTGGAGGTACCCTGCGCATGACGGCGCGTATTGTAGAAAAGGGTACCGCTGCTGTGAATTTCTCCCCCGAAGGGAAGGTCACTATCCCGCATATTGATGCCGACAACGATGGTGCCGATGACACGATGGAGATGTACTCCGGCAGTGACCCGCACAAGTGGGATACCGATGAAGACGGATTGCCGGATGGACTTGATCCGCACCCGACTATCCCAGACCGTGACGTGGTGACGCTTAGCACCCCGGTAGCGCCGCCACTGGATGCACCCTACCTTGCCGCTGTTGGCGCCTCCACCATCACCGGCCCCGGCAGGCATATTCCAGAAGGGACGGAGATGGTCTATCGCCTCCCGCTCAAGGGTGTGCCCGTCTCTCCGTGCGCTATCCGTATCGTCACCAGTGGCATGGGCACTGCCAAGGTTATGGGCAATCCCACAGGGGCAATAACACTGAACACAAGCGGATATGGCACCATGTATACAGACATCCCCGTTGCAGCGGAACTCATTGTCGGAGATGCGCTGCTGGTGACATTGAAAGCGGGCGACCTGCCACTCGACGTAATATCGCTGGCGCTCACCAGCAACCCGGACGGGCCGTTTATGTTCCCGGTAGAGATATCTGCCGACCAGGTGCCCGCCAACGTACCACTGCCAGTGCGGGTGAAGATCTATAGTCCAGCAGGCATCAAGTCTGTTTTCCTCCAATATGGATCCTCTACAAAAGAGATGACGAAACTGGAGATGAAACCGATTGCGGGTATGGGCGGCGTCTATTATTCCGCACCGCTCCCCGCGCAGCCAGACGGTGAGATGCAACTCATCGGCGTTATTGCCGAAGATAAAGCTGGCCACACCAGTGCTGGCCCCTTCCGCATGGTCACCTTTGGCCGCAACACCCATTACAGTGTGGCGCTGGCGGGCGGTACTGACCTCACCGGATCATGGACAACCACCCCCACCTGGGGCAACATGGGGCGTTCGCTCAGTGGCGCTCAACCGGGGACTGATTCCGGTAGCGTCATTCTGCGACCGGGTACCTACCACGTATGGCTCCTAGCTGCCGCACGCGAACGCGGCGTTGCCGTGAAGGTAGAGGATAAAGAGAAGAAGAAGCTGCTCTCCCTGGGCGTCCGCGGCGGCATCGCCGATGGTTGGTATCGCCTGGGCGACTTCGACATCAATGAGCTGATGAAGGTAGATGTAACCGTTACCCCCTTCGGCCCCAAAGGCTATGCCGCCTACGGCGAGGTAGTCATTACTGCAGACGACGGCTTCCTGCCCGGTACACCCAACGCCACCGTGATGTGGATGAACGCTCTCACCCTGCGTGGCGTACATAATGGGGATACGGTGAAGGATACCATCACCGTAGAACTCCTTGCCACCGGCAATATCGACAGCCTGGGGGTAGCGATGCTGCAGACCGGCGGCACTTTCCTTAGCTCCGTCAGCTACCCCTTCCAGCAGATCGACGACACCCACTATGAGCTGGATATCAAAAAAATCCCCCCCGGTAACTATGCCATCACCGGCACCGGCTACCGCGAACTGGAGGACGGCCGCAATACCGTGAAAGACCCGATAATTACGGTGACGGTTAATGTGAAGATTAAATGAGGGTGGGGTGGGGCCAATCGTAGCATGGGCGTCCCGCCCATGAGAACGAGGTTGCAATTCATAGCACCACGCGCCGAATTGAATGGTAGTGCCTTAAGCGTGCTTGATCTTACATTGTAGCCCGCGCCCGCTGTGGCGCGCGTGGTGTAAGCACATACGA
>JBBRXO010000008.1:0-47978 GCA_038248345.1 Armatimonadota bacterium
AAAGGGGGAAATAATCATCACACCGGGGAAAAGGAGTCAAACCCTCCAATCCCCATTTTTTATCTACGCAATAGGAAAAAATAATTGACGCGAACCGGAAATTATAATTGACGCGGGACACTCAAGGGTATGCCATCTACACAACTAAGCACAAAGGATGAAGGGGTGATCTACATCTACGCCTATTGTACCGACGAGAATGGTCGTTTCCCTGCCGGTGACAGCACGATAAAATTTACCGACCAAGCACCCTCACCAGGAGTGACGGTTGAGGACTTGGGAACCCAGTATGGCGAGCGCTGTGCGATCGTCACGGCGTTCCCCCCCGAACGCGGCGCATTGCCGCCCACGGTCACGGTTATTGTCAGCGCTGGTAATGATGGATTGATCCAGGCCCCCGTGACCTTAACGCTTCAGCAAGTTCTGTGGCTCGTGATAGAGATGGTCAACGGTAATCGCACCCCCTCCAAACAGAAAGATTTCCCCGTCTTCGATGCCTGGGAACATAAGGAGGAGCATAGCTGGAATCCTGGGGAACTGGTAGTCCATTTCCGTGGACTTGATTCAGAAGAACCGGTGTATCCAGGATTTATGCCGCTTTATGAAATATTTCCCTCGATCCCAGATTATCTGGACATCCCTCCGTTAGTGACGGATGATAACCTCACCTGGCGTACCCACCCCAAATTGAAACCGAGTGTAAAGATCCCGCCCGATTGGCTGAATAAGGATGGCGTGATCATCATCAAAATCCGTTGCACGAATATGCCGAAAGAAATTATGGCGGTTTTATCGGGAGCAGGCGAGGGGGCTACTGGCGTCGCAGGTGCCGCTGGTTCAGCGGATATAGCCACGATGGGATATTATCTGGCGCCGATTCTCGAATTGCGTTACCGCCTTGATACCGATGCAAACCAGACACGCTCATACCTGGGAGTGACATTGAAGTCGGATCAATTCGTCACCGATAGTATTGATGAACTGGGGATCATCTATTACGTCCATAACAGCGCTGATTCGGATATCATGTCGGTGGCCACCGAGTATGACATCGAAGATATCGAGTTCACCTTGACTGATGAACAGAAAAAGAAGTTTACGCTGAATGAGGATGCCACATTTCAACATCCCGGACAGAAACGCTATACCATGCGCGCAACCACGACAATTCTCTATACCGATGAGATCATCTCCGACTCTTCATTATCACCATGCGAATTTTCCACTCGAGCAGAGATACAGCCGAATAATAATATGCCCAAATTCGTGCCACCCCTCGAATTAACTGTAGATACGACGGTCATACACGGATACATCTACCTCAAGCTCTGGGTGGTGCCGGGGAAGAACACCGGAACCTCTGAAGCGTCATGCTATGCCTGTATGGCCCCCAATTCCTCCGCCGCATTAATCGGTTTGCCGCTGACATTGGCGGTGGAAAATGTCGGCATCGGTGGACTGGCTCTTTCTGATCCAGAACAACAGATGACTAATGCTACCGGACTGTCCTCCTGGGTGTTACAGTATAGTGGATTGACGTGGGAAAACTACAATATGGCCGGATTCACCGTGAAATGCGGTATTCCTGATGGCCAGAATCCGCCGCTGGTGGCCACCGAGGTGATCTTCAACATCAGCAATAATGTTTCGTCTTTAGTGCGCGACATCTTTACTTATCAAGATAATCCGGCTCTGAATTTGAACAATCCTTTATGTAGCCTTGAAGGAATTAGCAACTGGAGGAAAGCCGCGGATTATGTCATTCCAGATGTATTGAGCGGTCCGAGTATTAATATCGCCTCCCTCGTCCTTACCGCTAAAATTAACGTAGAGCCGCAGGAGTTGACCCCGTATATCTGTGGAAATTACTCTACGCGAATATACGAATGGATGCTGACACGGCGTTTTGGGAGAATAATTTCAGTTGATCCTGATACTTTGCTCTGCATGAATGGGATTGACCTGAATGAGTATTCGATGTGGTCTCTGGGGCCGATCACGCATCATTTTGCCGGGTTCCATCTGAGCGGTGCAGACCCGATGGAGGATCCGCGTTTTATTGACCCCTGGTGGCGGCAGGATTGGAAGAAGAAGGAATATCTGACGCTTGACGGTATGATGACTATCAATAGTGAACGCCTCTGTGTGGGGATCATGGTCGGATCTATCGTTGTAGTTGCTGTAATGGTCTCGGCATTATGTATGGCACTGGCGTTCGCGGTATCATCCGGTTTCGTGCTCATATTGCTCAGAACTGGAGCTGTATCAGCTCTTGTTGAAATGTTGACGGTTCGAGTATATGGGGTTGATAAGGGCGATTTTGAAGATGATGGATCCTATATGATAATGTTTCGAAAGTTCGCATACTATCATGACAAAACCCCGAGGCGCTGGGATCGAGATGCCGTTGAGGAATTCTTCCGCGGGCAGTTCCCAGAAGTGCCGCCGATAACAGGCTATCGCACCTGGTAAATAATGGTGGTATATCGCTAGTAGAAGGAGGCGGTGATGTTTCAAATACCAAATATGGCCGGCGCGGGAATGCCGCAACCAGTTACCTTCGGCATTGCTCCTGCTGCCGAAGCAGCGCTGGATCGGCTGTGCATATGCATAAAAGAATTGGTAACAGGACAGCTTCTGGCCGAACCGCAATTACTTGGGCAGGATCTTGCAGTGTTCATAGGGCTAAACTCCATGTTGCCATCATTGCCTGGTGGAAAATGGAGCGGTGAAGAACGAGATGTCGACGGTGCCGGTTTGCACATGCTGCATTTGCGTAGAATCGATGGTGAGGAGTTAGCGCTCCATCGTGATGCGGCGATGATGCCCACCATTGGCTCCTGGTGCAGTGGTATCCCGGACGAAACCGTAGGGGCCGCCGTCTTTTTTCTCTCCTCAGGCCCTGGTGGGTGGGAACTAGGACTCGATACCGGCGTGGCTCCTATACAGCGTCATGCGCTCGGTGCCCTGCCCCCGCATGTCAACTGGGCTTCTCCGGTATCTTCCGGCGGTGTCGGACTGGGTATTGCACTCATCGCCGGTGCACCACACGCACGGGAAGGAGAACAGCTCATTGACTACCTTCTTTCCACTACCGGAGAAAAAGAGATGATTCAACGTGGCGCATGCCAATTTTATGTGCGGGCAACAACGCTCTCAGCTCCCTGGTTGCAAGGTACGCTCACTCCGACAACCCTTCCCTTGGCCGACATTCAATATCACCTTGAATTCATTCAGCGTGACCTGCAAACGATTTTTTCGCGATGAGATCATTGATGCTAAAACTCCGTACCCTTAATTTAGAATACATTGCGCTGGCGCTATGCCGTTGCCTGGGTACGTTATTACTGGTCGCATTACTCGCACTGCCTTTGGTAGCACTCTGCTGGGATCTCGTGCTCATGTGGGGAGAAGGGAATCATACGTCGCTCCTGTCGTTGTTACCTGTGACCGGACGCAGTGGCAGTTGTTGGGTGCATCTCTCCTGTTCAGCGCGGCAGTTGCCGTGAGCACCATGATCATAGGTTTCGGCATCGCGACATGGTTAGCCGGTCACAAACGACTCACGTGGATATCACATTTCTTACTTCCAGTTTTGATCGTCATACCACCATACCTGTACGCCATTATCTGGGCAAGTCCGTTGAATGCGGTAACCATCTGGTTTCTCGATCATTGGATCATCGCCCCCGCCATCTGGGGATGGCTCAATGCCTGGTGGACAGAAGTAATGTCGTATTTGCCACTAGCTGTCGGCAGTGCCATCGTCGGCTTTGCCTGCGTAGACCCTTCTCTTGTCGCTGCCGGACGCGTCGCCCAGAGTGAGGAGCGTGTATTCTGGCGTATTTTGTTGCCGCTGGCGCTCCCGAGTTTGTATGCCGGCGCGAGTATCATCTTCCTCTTCAGTCTACTGGAATATGGAGTACCCGCTCTTTTTTTCGTCACCGTCTACGCCATTGAGACCTTCGCGCAATTTTCTCTGGATGGGCGTCCGGGCCCCGCTGTACTGACTGTACTTCCGTTGATACTACTTAGCGCCGGCATACTATACGGCATATTGGGACGTGTGCGTCAGGTCGCCTCGATGCGCATGCACGATGACGAATCGCTGTTTTTATTTCGGCGTCACTCTTTCGGATGGAGACTCTTCCACGGAGTGGCTATAACTATACTCGCTATACAGGTGCTGCTGCCGCTGGAGTACCTGCTCCGCAGTGTGCATTCCCCGCTGTTGTTTTGGCAAGTGGCGACGGCAGCATCTCACGAAGTGGCCACCACAATTATCCTCGCCCTCATGGTGGTGCTGACGGGTATACCTATCAGTATGTTCCTGGCCAACTGTTTGGCGCAACCTGGTCGAGCTAACTCTTTTTGGTGGATCATCGTCTGCCTCCCACTCGCACTACCAGCTTCCTTACTTGGTATAAGCATGATCGCACTCGTGCGTATCCCCGGTTTATCCAGTTTCCCCCAGGCATGGATGACAGTTGCGGGATCTCTAGCACATACCCTCCCATTGGCTGCATTGCTCGGATATGTTGTATTACAGCGGACAAATCGGCAGTATTTTGAAGCGGGGAGTATCTTCCAGAGGTCGTCATTACTCGGTTTTTGGCGTATCTGGTTACCGTTGAGCGCTATGGGTTTCATGTCAGGCGGTGTGCTGCTGGTCACGCGCACGTTTGGAGAACTGGAAGCAACGTTATTAGTAGTAGCGCCAGGGTCTGCAACACTGATGATGCGTCTCTACAATCTTCTTCATTACGGGGCATCGCCGGAGGTGTCGGCGTTAACATTGTTGTTAATGTTGCTCATTGGCGTTGCTTCATTACTGTTGTTGGTAGGATTTATCCTGGCGAAACGCATGAGAATGAACGGGGAACAACTATGAATGGAAGCGCAGTACAGGTATGTAAGATAGAAAAAAGTTATGGGGTCGTAAAGGTGCTCACCGATTTCTCCCTTTCCCTCGAAGTCGGTGAGACTCTGGCGATATTAGGGCCCAGTGGTTGTGGAAAGACCACCCTCCTACGCATGCTCGCCGGCCTCGACGTACCGGACGATGGGGAAATTTACCTGGCCGGACAATTGGCTAGTGATCGCCGTGTGTTGTTGCTGCCACATCAACGTCATATCGGTTTCGTGTTTCAGCAACCGACACTATGGCCGCACATGACGGTGCAACAACAACTTGAATTCGCGTTGCCCCGACTACGTACGTCGGAACAACGGAATTGGCTACACTTACTGATGGAAAAGACAGGCATCTCCAAATTGTCACAGCGATATCCCGACCAATTATCCGGTGGACAGGCAAGACGCGTAGCGATCGCTCGCGCTTTTGCCGCCCGTCCAACTCTCCTGCTCTTGGATGAACCGTTGGTCAATCTCGATCTCACCGGGAAGCAAAAGCTACTAAAAAATACTCGTCGACCTGCGTGAAGAAATCTGCAGCACCATGCTCTATGTCACGCACGATATTGATGAAGCAACAACGCTGACAGATCGTCACTACAACATGTCACCAATTGGCATAGAGAAGGATTAGCGATTATTCCTCTCCACGAATACCCATATCCGGGAATAAACGGAATATCTACGACACCAAAAACAAATGGGATGGGTATTGCAATAACAACACGCTGTACAACACGGTGGGCAACGTGCCCTACGCGGGGGTTTGTTAACCCCCAATATCTCAGCAAGTAAACAGCCCCAGCTACCGACCTCCGAGGTGCTCAGAGTGTCCAAAACTGTATGGAGTGGGGAGCCACTTCTTACAAAATCGACAATTAAATAATGCCCGAAGTTAACAGACCGCTGGAAGAAATTCCGGCGGTTTTTGCGTGTTTACAGGCGTGGAAACACACATTATCTCTCTCGCTGGATAGTTTCGCCGATTCTACCTGAGAGGTAGTTCCCCGAAAGTATGCCGACTATATCTCTCCACCTAGCAAAATCTCTCTGTACTCTTGGAGAGAGGTCATTTAAGGTTAACAGCCCCCTAAATCGCTCGTGCGCGAGTTTAACAGGGGGTTGTTAATCTCCGGCAAGGTTTAAGTCCGACATGGTGCCGTTTAAGACTTAAACCACCCGGAAGCTGTCCCTGCCAAATATGGAAAGCAGCAAGTCGCTCCCTTCTTGGATCATTATCCAACTGCGCAATATTTTTCTGAAACATCCAACTCCCGACCGTACATAGAGGATCGAACGACGGGACGCCCAAGTTCTCCGCGAAACGCAAATCCATTTCGAAAAAGAAGGGGCAATGGCGAAAGATTACCGGCTGAAACCGTTCGGCGATTTCTTCGATTATTCGAGGCTTCAATAATGACGGATCCTCTGTGGGATGCATCTCGACATAACGATTCACGCTGCGAGTATTTCACGGCGGATTTGCATATTTTTAGCCATAGCCGCAGGCATACTTTCAGCATAAAAATTCGGCAGACGATACTGATTGTAATAAGCTGATAACTCGTCATGTAATGATTGCATGATATTCTCCTGACATATCAACTGGTACTTGTGTATCAGCAGATGTATCTGTTCAATAAACCTCATCAAGAAGGTGTTGCTAAAATTCATAATATCCCTGTCTCTACAATCAGTCGATGGCAATGGGCAGTTGTTCGTAGGCCGCGTAGGTATCTATTGACTGACTGAGGAGAGGGGGCTACTATGACTGTGGTAAACGTCAGGCAGTTCTCAAAATTTCATTCAAAGCAAAGATATTATTATTAAGGAGATAAACCTAATGGTAGTAACACCAATAACTATCGAGAGTATTGAGAAAAATCTTCGAGAGCATCGTCATGAGACAGCGCGCCGGCACTGCCTGCTGGCGCTGCAGAAGCCGGCAACCGAGCGAAAGCAGCTTTCGCTGCTGCTGCATCAGGCGTATCGTCAATTGGGAGATATGCCGTCCGCCTGCGAATTATTAGAGCATTTATCGCCAGAAAATGATGACGAGCGCCTGGCTATTACACTACTGCTGGCGGAAGATTTTCATCTGGTTTCCAGTTATGATTTCTATCGCGGCTCGAAGTATGCCGATGCTGGTCTGACCGGTGAAGAATATGAAGTAATGCAGCAAAAACGCGCTTTCGAGTATTTCGCGAAAGCAATCGCACTCGCGACCACTGACGCGCGCCGCCGGCAGGTTGCCGATGTGCTCATGCGGTGCAATCGCAAGGCGGAAGCGAAATTGATCCAACCCACGGCGGTGTCTGTAGAACTAACGGTTGTCACCATAGCACCTGCGCAAACCGGCATATTATCCGGAATCTTACACTACGCTGCCGGAGGCTTGGCAACCAGGTGTACCATCACGCTAGGACTGGCAGTCGATGTCACCCATACGGAGCCGAACACCTACCTTGAACCAGTTATGGGTAATAAGGTTCGAATTGGCAAACAACAATCCATAACCACGGTTACTGATGAGCACGGCCGCTTCCGCTTTGACACCGTACCTGCCGGTCGGCATGAATTTTTAGCTGTTTCTCTCGACCCAAAGCAATACGCCATCTGCACACGCTTCCTGGCGCATAACATTATCGTAACCGCCGGGGAAGAGGTTTCGCTGAAATTGACCGTGGATGAGTGGCAGAGCGCCCCACCACGTGAGATAACTAATCCGTTCCATGTGGAACTGCTGCGCAATGGCGTTTCCTATAATTTAGTGCACCAGGAGATTCTCGGCAATCCGTTCTACTTCAATTTCGATCGTCAACCGGTCAGCTTCACGCTGCCTGCCGGTGTACCGGCCAATGGATACTCATTCCTGCTGTTGTCATCCGCCGAACTCGACCAACCGCAACCATTTCAGCTCACCGGCAATATTATGACGTTCTTCACGGAGTTACCGCAATGTACCGACCGCGTCTTCGCTCTCTATCAAGCGGAAAAGGGTCAGGCGGAACAGGTGCGTATTCCCCCGCTCGTGCTTGCTCCGGATGCTGATGGTCAAACCGCCACCGTGAATACCGGACGCGCGACGTTCCGCCTTCCATTTGGCGAAGGCACTGATTCCTTGCCGCCCCTGCTGGCGGTATGCGGCGAGAACGACGTCTGGCGCGGCCAGGGTCGCTTTATCCTACCGGACGGCGTGTCCATCACCGGACGCAAAACAGAAGTGCTGGACTGCGGTCCACTGGTTTTGGTCGTGCGCGTCTCCTACACCCTGTCAAACGGCAAGTCGTATGCGGTCGAGTTTACAGCACACCGCGACGAAGCGTACCTGCTGACGCGCGAGATATGCCTCGATGTGCCGGGTATGGCGTTCGAATTTTCGTTGCCAGAGTTCTCCGGCGGACGCGGTTTCCTGCACTGGACACCGGAAAGCGGCAACCGCCATTGGAGCGATCTAACGGCTGAGACGCGTGAGTTGGCACGCCTGCAGGAATCAGTCGCCTGGTGGATTCCCCCACAAGGTTTTGGCTACGCGATGACCCCAGCTGACCTGAATTCCGATGTTTATATCGGCATCTTCACTATCCGCCGCGGCGAGTGGATCGACCGCAAATTTGCCAGCATCACCAATGGCCCGACTGATAATTATGAATTGGATTGGCCGTATCCGGAGATGGTCGGCTCAACCGTATCCATGATTACCGTGCATACCACTACCGAAGGGGACGCCTATTTCCGTTTCAAAGCGTTTGATGGCGAGCGCCGCTGGGGCATTCTCGCTTCCACCTTTGAACGCAATGACGGGCCATTCAAGGAAATCTCTGCGGTGCAGCACAAAAACTCTTCGCCACGTCTGCAAATCTTCAAGGATTGGCATCTGGACATGCAGGACGGACATCAGCGACCGTCCGTGGTGATTTCGCGAGATATGCTGCGCGAAGCACGTGAGAAGATGGCCGATCCGATCATGGGGCCGTACTGGCAGAAGATTGTTCAAGGCCTAATTCCCGGGCCGGTGGCCGGCGTGCGCTTTGCCATCGAAGGCGATCCGTTGGTGGCCTGGCGCATGAAATGTGAACTGGTCGATGTTGCGCAAATCCGCGCTAAGATGACGTTGCTTGGACGCGATTTCTCCGATATGTATAGCCCGGTCGGCGCACGACCAATCACCCCGTGGGCGGAACAGTACGACCTGATCGCCGCTTCCGGCGTTTTTACTCCGGCAGAAGAACAACTGGTGCGTTCCTTCCTGATGCTCATGGGGCATATGTACATGGAAACCGACCATATGAACTGGAAGTTCAATGGCCGCAACACGAACTTTGAAGCTGATCGCATCGATGTGGTCGGCGCCGTGGCGCTCACCTTCAGCAGCAACCCGGATTCTGCAGTCTTCATTCCGCACGTCAGCGAATGCCTGGCCAATACCTTGCGCATCTACACCACGCCGGGTAGTGGCAAGTGGTACGAGAATCCGGCCTGTTATTACCTGTCGTCCCTTAAATGTCGAATGAACCTGGCATTCCATCTGGCCAAGCATGGATTTCTCGACCCGACAAAACTGCCCCGCATTAAGGATTTCCTGAGCTGGGGTATTAATCTGGCCACACCGCGCTTCCCGACCTCCTACGAACTCCTGACAGCAGGCGCAACAGACGCGGAGTACCGAACCGCGACACAAGCGCGACGTATTCCCCCCATCGGCGACCACGCGCACCTCGGTCTTTGGTTTACGGAATTTCATGCCATGATGGCATCACTGCTTCGCGAGTCTGATCCCGCCTTTGCCGACCTGCTACTCTGGTCGTATCAAAGCGGTGGTGCAGATGGTGGTTATTTCGGCAATATCCCACTGATGTTTAGTCAATTGAAGGCCAATGATCTGCAACCGGTAGCAGAACAGACCTTGAGCAGCCGTATTCTGGAGGGGTTTGGCACAATATTTCGGGGAAACTTCAATCAAAAAAATGAGTTCTATCTGCTCTTTAAGCTCGGACCAGGCGGATATCGTTATCAGCGTACGGAGGGGAGCATCATCATGTTCGCCGATGGCAAACCGCTCATTTATGATGGTGGTGAGGCTGGAGAAACCTGGCGGCATTCCACATTGTCCTTCCACGACACGCACATGCCGCTGGCGCCGGGACATATCGAACGCTTCCAGAGTTTCCCGGGCGTCGATTTCACGCAAGGAGTGAACCCGAAGGCGCTCAATCCCGGTGAGCCGGTCTTCCTGAGCGATCTGTGCGATGATTATCTCGTTGACGTTGCGTATGCGCGCTTCAACGAGCCGAATCCGGAGAATTCCCGTTCCATGCTCTGGGTGAAGGATGAGTACGTCATCATGCATGACGAGCTCGACTTCAAACGAGAGATCACCACGCACTGGCACCTGCAAGTAGTGGCAGATAAAGAGACGGGCAATGCCGCCGACGGTTACCGTTTCGTCGGGCGCTACGGGACTGACCTGCAGGTTCTACTGCCGAATCAAACGTTCTCCGCCGAATTGATCGAGTCCGTGCGCATGCTGGAATATAACATCCCACCGGAGAAGACCTTCACGTTGCGACACCTGCAACTGACCCGGGAAACGCCGGATCACTTCCTGGCGGTGCTGTGCCCGCTCTCGCCTGGCAAGCAAGAGCTTTCCGCGAAGGAAATTCGTCAGGATGGCCGCACGCTTGGCGTAACGGTACACGGCAAAGGCATCGACGACACCATTCTGCTTTCGCGGAAAGGCATGAAAGCCAGTGTGGACGATCTGCAATTTGCCGGACGCTACGCCACGGTCGTCCGCCGTGCGGACCACACGGAGTACACGCTGCTGGATGGAGCCTCGCTGGTGACACCGGAGATCACTATCGAGAGCAACGGGCCTGCGGTGTTTGTATCCATCCCGAAGGCAGGCGGACACAGCGAAGTGATGCTGCGTGGACAAGGTGGAGTCAATATTACCCGCGAAGGTAAGATGACCTTCCTGCGTTGTGACAATGCTTCGACCACTGTGATACTCCCGTAACGAACGTCACTAATCAACAATAAGGCCGTCTCTTACGAGTCGGCCTTGTTGTTTATATGTCATAATGGTTTTCTCACCAGATAGCTTTTTTATTGATGGTGGAATGATCAATAAGATGATTCGCGAGTAGGAGCACATGCAATGGGGAGTACCAGGGGTGTGACTATTGCCAGATGGTGTTCGTGAATTGGCATTGAATGTTGACCCACCATCGGCGTCGAATATTGATCCACCTTTGGCGGTTAAATATCCTGTTATTCTCGGGATTTAATTCTCCAACTTTCATTACCATCCTCAAATTATCCCACAGGCGTGGGAGCGGGGGAAGGTGTGGAAGGGACTGGAACCCGGAGGTGCAGTATAAGAATTACATGGAGGTAGTGAATATCTGATAACATCATAGCTTCGAGGTGGGTATCAGAAAGACAACTTGATGTGACCTGGTGGCTAGCCATCGCAATCTAATTCCGCAAAAACACGTAGCAGTAGCTCTGCAGTGCGGCTCCATGGGTAGGTGGTGGCTCGGAGGGGGCCAAGTAGGTGCATTTGCGCCAGTTGTTCTGGTTTGTGCAGTAATTCGGGGATGGCGGTGGCCCAGGAATCGCCCCGTAGCGGCACTACTAAGGCGGCGTCTCCCACGATCTCTGGGAGGGAGCCGCCGTCACTTACCACAACCGGGGTGCCCAGCGCCATGCCTTCCAACGCGGGGAGCCCGAAGCCTTCATAGAGTGAGGGCATGAGAAGCAGGTCAGCGCCGGTGATGAGGGCGGGGAGTTTCGTTTGCTCCAGGTAGCCAGGCAGGTGAATAAACTCGCGCACGGGTGACTCCGCCAGTGCCCGTTCAACATCGGTGTAGTTCCATGCCCAGTTGCCCACAATTACGAGATGGTGCGGGATACCGGCCGTGCGCCAGCTACCGAACCAGCGGATGAGGGCGGCGAAGTTCTTCTTTGGCTCGATGGCGCTCACTGCCAGCAGATAGGGGGCAGAAAAGCCGAGGTGCTGGCGGGCGACATCCAGCTCGGCGAGGGTGGGGGCGGGCGGAATATTCACCCCCAACGGCACCACGCGGATACGTTCAGTCGGAACCCCACAGAGGCGGGTGACATCATCTGCCGAGGTCTGGCTGGGGGTCACCACCAAGGTGGAATGCCGTGCAGAGGCGGGCAACAAAAGCCGGTAGTTGAGTGCATTACCGAGGCGGCACAGCTCCGGGTGGGAGATGGCAATGGTATCATGTACCAGCGAGACGGATTTGCCGTGCCAGCCCAGCGAGGTTAGATAACCGGGGGAGTAGAGTAGGTCTACCCCTAGCTGCTCCAGTACCCGTGGCAGAGCGAGTTGTTGCCAGAGGGAACGGCGGATTTTCTGCGCAGGAGCAATCGGAGCTCGGAATACTTTATACGGTTTTAGCACTGGCTCAAGGTAATCAGTGATGGGTTCATCACCCGATATGATGATGGTATATTGGTGTGACGACTTTAGATTCAGCAAAGCCCGCAACTGATGCAATATGACGTGCTCAACCCCGGTGAAAGGTTGATAGACCAGCAAGGCATCAATGGCGATGTGCATCACGCCTCCATTATTTATTGTTGGGGGACTGGGACAACATCAATAGGTGGCTCTATTATTTTAGGTGGCAAGTACGGGTTATGATCCTTCTCGTACCCCACAGTAGTATCTTCATAATGGCCGGTTTTAACAATAGTATTAGCGGGCAAAGTGAAGATTTTTTCCTCCAGGGTCTTCAGCAATACTCTCAGATCGCCGGAACCATCGCGGAAATACGTCTTTACTCCTGAGTGGGACAATAATGTATCGCCGCTGAAAAGGATAGGCTGATCTTTCTGAACGGTGTAGAGACAGATCGCCCCCAAGCTGTGGCCAGGGGTTGCAATAACACGGAAGCTCATGTCACCAAGGGTGAGAATTTCGCCGTCGACTAGCGTACGGTCAACCTTGGTCTGGCCATCGACAAACATGTGCGTGTCTTTAGGATTGCCCTTTCGCACATCTGCCTCATGCATCAGTACCTTGGCACCGGTCTTCTTTACCAGAAATTGTGTTGCGCCAATGTGGTCGATATGCCCATGCGAGAGAACGATATATTTCAGTTTTGCCTTCTGGCGTTTCAGCTCATCCAGAATCTTTTGTGCATATACCCCCGTCGCTTTATAGCGGTCATAAACCAGCAATTGCTTAGCGGTGACGGGGTCAGTATAGATCTGTCCGTAGTAATCCATATCGTTCTTGATATCGGCTGTTTTAACCGCCCGTGTCTCTCTTGTCGCAAGATGCAGTAAGCTTTTACTATCCGGGTCATACTTCAATTCATCAGCAGTGTCGATGGCAATTGCTTCATGTTTCTTATTGACGATGAGATAGCAGTTAGTAGCATCGAAAGGATTACTGACGACGACGATACGTGTAATAGTGGCAGTTTCTGGTAAAGTAGGATTAATCACCACTGGCGTTTGAACAGTAGCCGGTGCAGTAGTGTCAGCGGCAAATACGGATACTGCTGCCAGTATTATCAACAAAAAAAGGATATAGTTTTTCATACTCACTTCTCCCACGTCACATATATATTATACGCGCAAAATGGCAGTGCGTCTCATTTTTCTACAGACAGCACAATCGATGATAATCTCGTTTAATACCGATAATAGTCCGGCTTAAATGGGCCATTTACAGATACGTTGATATACTCTGCTTGTTCCGCGGTTAGCGTAGTCAGTTTGGCACCCAGCTTTTCCAGGTGCAGACGCGCGACTTCTTCATCCAGCTCTTTGGGCAACAAGTAAACTCCCACCGGTTTGGCTTCTTTCCAGAGGGCTATTTGCGCCAACACCTGGTTGGTGAAGCTGTTTGACATGACGAAACTGGGGTGCCCGGTAGCGCAACCAAGGTTGACCAGGCGTCCTTCCGCCAATAGATAGATAGCGTGACCATCTGGGAAGGTGTATTTGTCAACTTGCGGTTTGATGTTAAGATGGGTGACGCCGGGCCAACTAGCCAACTTTTCTACTTGTATCTCGTTATCGAAGTGGCCGATATTGCAGACTATCGCCTGATCCTTCATCCCTGCCATATGTTCGGCGGTTATGATATCACAGTTGCCCGTGGTGGTGACGAAGATATTGGCATCCGCCAGCGCATCCTCCACGGTGGTGACTTTGTAGCCCGCCATACACGCCTGCAGTGCGCAGATGGGATCGATTTCTGTTACGATCACTTGCGCGCGTAGCCCCGAAAGCGCCTCGGCAACTCCTTTGCCTACATCGCCATAGCCACAGACAACTGCTACTTTACCAGCGATCATTACGTCAGTGGCGCGCTTGATGCCGTCTACCAGCGATTCGCGGCACCCGTAGACGTTATCGAATTTGCTCTTGGTGACCGAGTCATTCACATTATACGCGGGCAGCAGCAATTCGCCTTGTTTCTCTAATTGATAGAGGCGGTGCACGCCGGTAGTAGTCTCCTCGGAGACACCCTGGCAATCTGCTACTACGCGATGCCAGAAGGTGGAGTCTTCCACGAGCTTTACCTTGAGCACGCTGTTAATGATGGCTAGCTCTTTGTTGTCGGTCGGTTCATCCAGGATAGCGGCATTGTTTTCCGCAGCATAGCCGCGGTGAATTAGCAGGGTGGCATCGCCGCCATCATCAACAATAAGGTTTGGGCCTTTGTTACCGGGGAAGGTCAGCGCCTGCATAGTGCACCACCAGTATTCCTCCAGTGTTTCACCTTTCCAGGCGAAGACGGGGGTGCCGGCGGCGGCAATGGCGGCGGCGGCGTGATCCTGGGTAGAGAAGATATTACAGGAAGCCCAGCGCACGTCAGCTCCCAGGGCAGACAGGGTCTCAATGAGCACCGCGGTCTGGATGGTCATATGCAGACTGCCGGTGATGCGCGCATTTTGTAACGGAAGGGCGGGGCCATATTTATCTCGTGTGGCCATCAAACCGGGCATCTCCTGCTCGGCTATGTCTATCTCTTTGCGTCCGAAGTCCGCAAGAGAAATGTCGCGAACCTGGTATGTATCAGTACTGTCAAACGTTGACATCATAGACTCCTTCTGCCGTTATGGCGTTGGCGGTGCTGCGTATTTCTTCCCAGAGATGATCAGACAAAGCAGCGCCGAGATATTGAATAACATGACCAGCCAGCAACGATCCGAGCGCGCCGCAGGTGGCAATGGTGCAACCTTGTAGTTGCCCGAAGAGAAAACCGGCCGCCCAAAGGTCGCCCGCCCCGGTGGTATCTTTCACGCGGGGTACATGGTTAGCGGGGATATGCAATCGTTCGCCACGTACCTGTACCCAGGCACCTTGGGCGCCAATCTTCACCACCGCCGTAGCGCATAACTCGGCAAGTGAAGTGAGACAAGCGATTGGATTAGGCGAACCACAGAATGCAGTGGCCTCATCTTCATTAGCGAAGATGATGTCCACATATTCTGGTAATATTTTATAAAGAAGATCGCGTTTAGCGTTCACGATTTCATACGCGCCCAGATCGAGACTAATGATGCAGCCAGCGGATTTCGCTGCGCGGAATACTGCAAGAAGCAGTTCTTCATTGAAAAGCAGATAACCCTCGATGTGGGCGAGACGGCAACCGACGAAGTCGCGGGCAGTGATCTCCTCCGGCAGCAGGTATTGCGCCGCTCCCAGATGGGTGCGCATGGTGCGTTGGGAATCGGGCGTGACCATACTTACGCAGCAGGCGGTGGGGTGGGGGGCGTCATATTTGAAGCGTGAGGTGTCACCCTGTAGATGCGCTAAACGAGCGGCATATTCCTTTCCACGTTCATCCAAGCCCAGCTTTCCAAGAAAAGAGCTGGTCATCCCCAAATGCGCCATGGCAAATGCCGTATTGGCGGCAGAGCCACCAGGCGTATAGGCGGTGGGGCGGGGCAAAAGGTGCTGTAATGCCGCCATCTCCTCATCATTAACGAGGATCATGCCGCCTTTCTCACCTCCTGCCCGTCGGATATCATCTTCGCTCACATTAACGATCAGGTCGTAAATGGGGGAGCCAACACCTATTACATCAATCTTAGGCGATATCACTGGTTATGCCTTTGCCGAGACAGCCAAAGCGGCGTGGATTGCATCTACCCTGTTCAGTTGTTCCCAGGGGAAATGAGCACGGCCGAAATGGCCATAAGAGGCGGTATCGCGATAGTGCCACCCATGGGGGTGCATTAGATCCAGGTCTTCGATAATCGCTGCAGGGCGGAAATCAAAGATTTTACCAGAAGCGAGGAGTTTTTCTAACTCAGTCTCGTCAATATTGCCCGTGCCAAAGGTACTAACGTTGATATTCAAAGGAATTGGCACCCCGATTGCGTAAGCCACTTGGATTTCACATTTATCGGCTAGGCCAGCGGCTACGATATTCTTCGCGGCGTAGCGTGCGTAGTAGGCGGCTGAGCGGTCGACCTTTGATGGGTCTTTCCCGGAGAAGCACCCTCCGCCATGCCGACCGACGCCGCCATAGGTGTCGACGATAATTTTACGACCGGTCAGGCCGCTGTCTGCATAGGCACCACCGAGGATGAAGGCCCCGGTGGGATTGATGAAATATTCGGTGTCAGCACAAAGTAAGCCGGTGGGAGCGAGAACTTCTTCGGCGATAGCTTTAATGTCGTGGCAAATCTGCTCGTGCGGCACTTCATCGGTCTGGTGCGAGATGACCACCGAGGTAATCTGCGCTGGTTTACCATCAATGTAGCGGACCGAGAGTTGGCCCTTGGAGTCTGGGCGCAGATAGGGGATGCGTCTGCCCGAGCGGCGCTCTTCTTCCAGGCGCATAAGCAATTTATGGCTGTACATCAACGGCATGGGCATGTATTCCGGTGTCTCGTTGGTGGCGTAACCGAACATCATCCCCTGGTCACCCGCTCCTTGTTCTGCGAAGAGTCCTTCGCCACTGGTTACCCCCTGGGAGATTTCTGGGGATTGACCGTGTACTCGGTTGATATATTTGAAGGAATCGCAAGTAAAAAGAAGCTCAGGGCGGTCATAGCCGATCTCGCGTACAACCTGGCGAGCAATTGCTTCGGTATCTATTTGCTCAAACCCAGCACAGGTTATTTCTCCGGCATTCAACACTAGATCATAAGCAGCGACGGTCTCACAAGCGACACGGGAGCGAGAATCGAGCGCTAAACAAGCGTCGAGAACTGCATCGGAGATCTGATCGCAGATTTTATCTGGATGACCTGAACTGACGGATTCAGATGAAAAAACGTGGTCAACATTTAACGTGCTCATTGATAGTTTCGTTCCTTTGGCAATAACCGTGATTAGACAGCATTGGCATCACATATTTTACGAGGAGTGAATCGATACTCGCGCCTCAATTACAACAGTAAATTTTAGCACGGTCTAATATTTTTGTCCATAAATTGCCTGCAGTGTTGGTAATATATCGGTAACAATCAGCGAGTATTCTAAACACAATTGGCGATCAGCTACCTTGACATTGTAGGAGGGATTGCTTAAGCTACTCTCTGGTCTAGTTTTTATGAGAGGGTATAAGTACATGGCCGATAATAACGGTGAATTATCTGGCATGGCTCTGGCGGGGGGCGGGTTAATTCTGGTGAGCGCTACCCTGGGAGGATATTGGCTAGGGTTAGAAGTAGACAAAGCATTGCATCTGACATCACCGCTCTGGGCAATTGTGGGCGTTATATTGGGGACAGCAATTGGTTTTTACGATTTGATACTCCTATTACGCCAGGTGACGAAGGCCTCGGTGCTCAATGCAAAAGCAAAAAAACTTGACGTGAATGGCAAAGATTGTGATAATATTCACGAGGATAAAGACTGATGGGTGATTTGCCGGATCGTTGGGATCCCAGTCTGCCGATCTTCGTCAATGATGTTCAGCGTTTAATGGTGATTATGTGGCCAGTTGTGAGTCTGGTTGGCCTTATTTTTTTTCGCCCGCAAGCAGTCGGTATCCTGATGGGTGGCTTGATTGCGGTGATACTTTTTGTCAGTGCCGTACGAGCAGGCAAGGTATTCACTGAAAGATGTGATTATAATTCTGTGATGTTCGGCCTTGTAGGTTCACAGCTCATAATTTGGGTGGGCATGGCGGTTTTACTGGCGTATTTTAAGGTTGATGGGCCGGGATTTGTAATTGGGGTGAGTATCCTCCCGGTGGCGATTATCATGACTTTAACTTGGTATCTAATCAAAGGAGCAAGTGGCCGAAGTGAGTAATTTGTCGGCGCACGAAAATTCGGGGATATTAATCGCACAGGCGGAGCATTCCGCCGTGCCGACAACTACCACCGAAAAAACGCACGAAGCTGCCGAGAGTAGCAGCGAAGAACCGGGACAATGGGTCTTTTTCGGTTATGGCTTTTTGGCATTTCTTATCCTCACAATTTTAGCAATCATCGGCACGCGAAAGCTCAAACTGGTGCCCAAGGGGATTCAGAATTTCCTGGAGATGCTTTTTGAAACACTTTATGGCATCCCCGAGATGGTGATGGGCCCGCGCGGTCGTGAGTACGCTCCTTTCGTCTCTACCTATTTCCTCTTCATTGTTACCATGAACCTTATCGGGCTACTCCCCTTCGGAAGAGCTGGCACGGCTAGCCTATCTGTCACAATGGGTCTGGCTATTATTGCCTTTATAATGGTGCAATACTACGGTTTCAAGACGCATGGGCTTCGGTACCTGGCGCACTTCGCCGGTCCGGTGCCAGCGATGGCGATATTGATTTTTCCGCTGGAGATAATTTCGGAGTTTATTCGTCCGGTGTCGCTCTCGTTCCGTCTATTTGGCAACATGTACGGTGAAGAGAAGGTTATTGCCGCATTGGCGAACCTCTCTCCGCATGTACCCATAGTGCCATTATTTATGCTCCCGTTACAGCTACTCACATGTGTGCTACAGGGGTACGTATTCTCTTTGCTGGTCACGGTATACATTTCGCTGGCCACCGAAAAACATGAAGAAGGTCATGCGGAGACGTCAGTGTCTACCGCGCATTAACTCTGCCGGACGAGGCTGGGGCTTCGCCGGATAATTTTGGAGGACATATCAATGGAATATTTCGCTGCATTAGCTTTGGCTATTGGCCTGGGAACTGCCTTTGCCGCCCTTGGTTGTGGTATCGGGCAGGGTAACGCGGTACGTGGAGCCCTGGAAGGGTTGGCTCGTCAGCCGGAAGCCGCTGGCCGTATCCAGACGCTGTTGATTATCGGTCTGGCACTCATCGAGTCACTGACCATTTATGCTTTGGTACTGGGCTTCATTCTGCTCAGCAAATTGCCGACTACAGCTCAAATACTTGAGAAAATGGTAATCAAATAGCCTCTTATCCCGGATTATTTTGGGTTTTTCGACCCGGGAATGGAGTGTACTATGAATGAGATAATTAATAGTCTGCATATTGAGTGGGCGGTGGTTGGCGCGCAAGCGATCTCTTTTATTGTTCTGCTGTTCATACTGAAGAAATTTCTGTATGGGCCACTGGAAGAGATCATGAAGTTGCGTGCAGGTCAGATATCAAAAAACTTGAGTAGCGCAGATGAGCAGAATAAGCAAGCGGAAGCACGTCGTATGGAATACGAGCAGCACCTGGCGAATATCGCCGAGGAGGCGCGTATGCGTATGGAGCAGACCATTAAAGACTCTGACGCTGAACGACGCCGAATGCTGGATACCGCGCAGTTAGAGATTCGTGAGTTGCAGGCACGTGGGCAAGCGCAGTTAGCATTGGATCATGAGCGTCTGCGGCACGAGCTACGCGCGGAGATGTCTGAAGTAGCAGTTATGGCGGCCAGTAAAGCGCTACGCGCACAGATAACGCCATCAATTCAGGCGGCGGTAATTGACCTGGTGATACAGGAGCTGGATAAACCAGCAACTATCAATTGAAGTTGAGAACAAGGTAGCCAATGCTGCAACGAAAGATTGCCAGTCGATATGCGGAAGCGCTATTTGATCTGGCGGTACAACAAGGTTCTATGGCGAAGTGGGCACAGGAGCTGAACGAACTAGGCTCTGTGCTGAATGCCGAGTCTGATTTCCGTGCGGTACTCACACACCCGGAGATCCCGCAGGAGCGGAAAGCCGCATTGGTTAACGAAGCATTTGCCGGTCGTTTGTCGCCTGAAGTCCTTAACTTACTTCTTATTCTGTTAAAGCGCGAGCACGATCCTGATATCACATTGCTAGCAGAGATATTTACGGAAAAATGGAATATTTCTCGGCAGGTGCTCCCGGTAACAGTAAAGTCTGCCGTGGCGCTATCCGAAGAGCAGGCAACTCGGTTGGCAGTGACTTTGGCGAAACGTTCTGGCTCACGTATTGAACTTACTCGTTTGATTGATCCAGAGATAATTGCCGGGCTGGTAATAACAATCGGCGACCGAATTATTGACGCCAGCGCATTGAATACCCTGGAAGAGCTGCGTGTGAGCATGGCAGGAATATAGCGAAGCAGGAAATCTGAAACGAAAATCGGGGGCATTGCACAATGTTGCAGTGCAGAAACTCCGTCCGGAGTTGTAATAATGAATATTAGACCAGAAGAAGTTAGCTCGATCATCCGCAAGGAGATCCAGAATTTTGGCGCCGAGTTGCAAACGCGGGGCGTCGGCCAGGTTATCCAGGTGGGCGATGGTATCGCCCGTGTGCACGGTCTTTCCGACGCGATGGCTGGTGAGTTGATTGAATTCCCCGGCGGTGTGATGGGTATGGCATTGAACCTGGAGGAGGATAATGTCGGCTGCATTCTCCTCGGTTCTGACCGGGAAATTCGTGAAGGTGATCTGGTGCGCACTACCGGGAGAATTACGCAGGTTCCCGTAGGCGAGGTAATGGTAGGACGCGTGGTGAATGCGCTGGGGATTCCCATTGACGGTAAAGGCGCTATCGCCGCGACGGAATTTCGCCCCACGCAGAATGCCGCTCCAGGTGTTATAGATCGTCAGCCAGTAACCCAGCCGCTGCAGACGGGTCTGAAGTCGATTGACTCGATGATCCCAATCGGACGCGGGCAGCGCGAGCTGGTCATTGGCGACCGGCAGACCGGTAAAACTGCGGTTTGCGTTGATACTATTTTGGCACAGAAAGGCAAGGATGTCTTCTGTATCTATGTGGCTATCGGACAAAAGCAGTCGACAGTAGCGAGTGTAGTGGATGTTCTGGAGAAGAACGGCGCCATGGCTTACACAACCGTTGTGGCTGCAACTGCAGCAGACCCCGCATCCGAACAGTATATTGCCCCCATGGCAGGTTGTGCGATGGGCGAGTATTTCCGTGACAAAGGCATGCACGCGTTGATTGTCTATGATGATCTCTCCAAACACGCAGTGGCCTATCGCCAGATATCACTGTTGCTCCGTCGACCGCCGGGACGTGAAGCTTATCCTGGTGACATCTTCTATCAACACGCCTTCCTGCTGGAACGCGCGGCCCGATTATCCGATCAGCTTGGCGGTGGATCATTGACGGCATTGCCGATTATTGAGACACAGCTGGGCGATGTATCGGCGTATATCCCAACCAACGTGATTTCCATAACCGATGGGCAGATCTATCTGGAATCCGATCTCTTCTTCGCTGGCATTCGTCCTGCGGTTAACGTGGGCATTTCGGTATCCCGTGTAGGTGGAAATGCGCAGATCAAGGCGATGAAGCAAGTTGCTGGTAAGTTACGCTTGGAGATGGCCTACTATAACGAACTGCAAGCCTTCGCACAATTTGCCAGTGACCTGGATGCATCGACCAAGGCGCAGTTAAGCCGGGGCGAGCGGTTGGTGGAGTTACTGAAACAACCGCAGTATAAACCGATGAAAGTTGAAGATCAGGTTATGCTCATCTGGGCGGGGACGAATGGACATTTGGATGATATCCCAGTGGCGTCTATCCGCAAATTTGAGACCGCATTCCTGCAGTTTGTCTATAATCGACATGCGGCTATCCCTACAACTATTATTGAACAGCAGAAGCTGAGCGATGAATTGATCGAACAATTAACGACCGCAGTGAAGGAATTCAAGGCGGAGTTTAAGGCATAAGATATGCTCTCACCACGTGACATCCAAAGAAAAATACGTACCGTTCGCAATATCCAACAGATATGCCGGGCGATGAAAACTGTATCCAGTATCAAACTACGGAAAGCACAAGAGGCGATAACCACGGCGCGTCCCTATGCGGATGCGCTACGTGAGATGGTGTCATTTTTGAGCTGCGGCGGTGAATGTAATCATCCGTTGCTACAGGTTCATCAGACAGATACGCATTACGGAGTTGTCGCAATAAGTTCGGATAAAGGAATGGCGGGGAGCTATAACGCTAACTTGATTCGTACTGCGACAACTCTCATCAAAGAAAAAAATGACGTAGTTGTCTTTCCCATAGGGCGCAAAATTACGGATGCTTGTCGTCGCACTGGTTTGAACATCGATACGGCAATTTCACCATTAGGCACACCTGATTTTCACACAATATCAGCATTGGCCGATCACATTGGCGAGCAATATACCAGCGGCAAGCTTGATCACGTGAATCTTGTTTATACGAGATTCGGTATCGGTATTGTGTCTACGCAGCTGTTGCCGATTGTTCCTCCTGATGATAACGCTGGCGCGGGCAATTTTATTTTTGAGCCATCTCCTGAAGTTATTATAGAAAGTATTCTTCCGCGCTATCTGCGTACCACGCTCTTTACAGCCGTATTATCATCAGTTGCTGCTGAACACGCGGCGCGAGTGGCTTCGATGTCGCTAGCGACGGAGAATGCGGATGAATTGATCGACAAACTGACGATGGAGTACAATAAGTCGCGGCAGTCGAACATCACACGCGACCTGACCGATATCGTAGGCGCGGCGGAGGCATTGCGATGATGAAAAGCAAACCGGTTATTTTTAGCGGTATCCAGCCCTCCGGCAATCTTACGATAGGCGGCTATCTTGGAGCATTGAGTAATTGGGTGAAATTGCAGCATGAGTTCGAGAGCTTGTATTGCATTGTCGATCTTCATGCCATTACCGTCCGACAGGACGCTAAAACCTTTGCCGAGCGTTGCCTATCCTTTATGGCGTTATATCTGGCGGCGGGGATAGACCCCGAGGTGTCTACAGTTTTTCTACAGTCTACCGTACCGGAACATGCCGAACTCGCCTGGCTGCTGAATTGCCATACATATATGGGTGAGTTGGGACGTATGACCCAATTCAAGGCGAAGACGGCGGGGAAGACGGACAAGAATATCGGCGTGGGCCTTTTTGATTATCCGGTATTAATGGCATCAGACATTTTGCTCTACGGCTCCGATCTGGTGCCGGTGGGAGCTGACCAAAAACAGCATCTGGAGTTGACGCGCGACCTGGCTATCCGCATGAATCACTACTACGGGGACGTTTTTACGGTGCCGGAACCATATATTCCAAAAATCGGCGCCAGGGTGATGAGTCTACAGAACCCGACGGAGAAGATGAGTAAGTCGGATCCCAATGAAAACAACTACATCACGCTTATTGATGAACCTGCAGTAATTAGTAAAAAGATCAAAAAAGCGGTGATGGATAGCATCCAAGGCATCACCTTTGACCCGGAAAACCGCCCAGGTGTGGCGAATTTGCTGACAATTTTTGGCGCCCTTACTGAAGAGGATCCGGCAGTTGTAGCCGAACGTTATTCCGATAAGGGCAATGCAGCGTTGAAGAATGACCTCGCAGAAGTGATCATCAGTAAACTGGAACCATTCCAGCGTAAATATCATGAATTGATGGGTGACCACGCTCACCTGCGTGAGTTATTGATAAAGGGTAAAGAACGCGCGTCGGCGCGAGCAGTTCCACGATTACGGACTATTCGTACGGCGATGGGTTTTTACGATATCGGAAAATAACCGGCAGCAAACCTGCCGCTAGGAAACGAGAGACGCCATGACTGAATTGACCAATAAAAATAATACTGTAGGCGTGATGGGGCAGATTGTCTCCATCATCGGCCCGGTGGTTGATGTCCGCTTCCCGGCTGAATCACTGCCGGAGATCAACGATGCGCTGGAGATTGACGCCACCATTAATGGCGTCGCCCGGCAGGTGGTGGTCGAAGTATCATCTCACCTGGGCAATGACATTGTCCGCGGTGTTGCCATGGAGGCTACCGATGGCCTGCGCCGAGGTATGCCGGTGCGCGCCTCTGGCAATCCCATTATGGTGCCGGTGGGTGATAATTGCAAAGGTCGTCTCTTCAACGTACTGGGCGACATTATCGATGTTAAAGGCCCATTTACCGCGGAACAGAAATGGCCCATCCACCGTCCTGCGCCCAGTTTTGAAGAACAAGGCGTGGTAACAGAAGTATTCGAGACTGGATTCAAAGTGGTTGACCTGCTGGCGCCATATCCCAAGGGTGGCAAAGTCGGTCTATTCGGCGGAGCGGGCGTCGGTAAAACGGTATTGCTACAGGAGCTTATCCGCAACATCGCTACCGAGCATGGCGGTACATCGGTATTTACCGGGGTAGGTGAGCGTACGCGCGAAGGCAACGACCTTTACCGTGAGATGGAAGAGTCAGGCGTACTGGAGCGAACCACACTGGTATTCGGCCAGATGAACGAGCCGCCGGGGGCGCGCCTGCGGGTCGCACTGACGGGTCTGACCATGGCGGAGTATTACCGCGATGAGAAGGGGCAGGACGTGCTGCTCTTCATCGACAACATGTTCCGCTTTGTGCAGGCAGGCTCGGAAGTATCCGCGCTATTGGGACGTATGCCATCCGCGGTAGGCTACCAGCCGACACTGGCCACCGAGATGGGCATGTTGCAGGAGCGTATCACCTCCACCAAGCGCGGATCGATCACCTCATTGCAGGCGATCTACGTCCCGGCGGACGACATCACCGACCCGGCACCTGCCACCACCATGGCCCACCTTGACGCCGCCACTGTTCTCTCGCGCGCTATTTCCCAGCGTGGTATTTATCCGGCGGTAGATCCGTTGGCCTCTAACTCGCGCATTCTCGACCCGAATATCGTCGGGGAAGATCATTACAATACTGCCCGACAGGTGCAGATGGTGTTGCAACGCTATAAAGAGCTGCAGGATATCATTGCCATTCTGGGCATTGACGAACTCTCTGATGATGATAAACTGATGGTAAGTCGCGCGCGCAAGATGGAGCGCTTCCTCTCGCAGCCGTTCTTCGTGGCCGAGACATTCACTGGTACTCCAGGTAAATACGTTCCTGTATCAGAGACGATTCGCGGCTTTAAGGAGATTCTCGCCGGCAAGCATGACGACATACCTGAGATGGCCTTCAACATGGTGGGCGGCATCGACGATGTACTCGACAACATGCGCAAGGGGAAAGTCTGATGGCGCATCCCTTTGATATTGAAGTGGTGTCGGCGGATCATATGCTCTATACGGGTGATGCTGATTCGGTGATAATTCCCGGTGAGGATGGTTATTTCGGGGTACTGGCTGGCCATGCGCCGCTGATTAGTTCATTACAAATTGGCGAGATAACCATTACACCGCCAACAGGTGAAGAGCCGATAGTTATTGCAGTGCATGGTGGTTTCGCCCAGATTACTTCGGAAAAAGTATTGATTCTAGCGGATGCTGCGGAGTTAGCCGAACACATTGACGTGGAGCGTGCCGAGAAAGCCCGCCAGCGCGCCGAAGAACGTATCATGGCACCGGGGGGGAATATTGATGTAGATAGGGCGCAGATTGCATTACTGCGCGCCCTGAACCGCTTGAAAGCCGCGGGGAAAAGGTAGAGCAAGCACTAAAAATGGTATCTCGGATAAAGACGCCCGGAGATAAAATATCTCCGGGCGTCTTGTGGTTAAGAATAGGAACCAGGATTATTCTGCAGGCGTCGCCGGGGCGTCATGTTTTTCTATAGGATTGGCCTGCACCTGGTCGAAGCCGAAGACACGCTGATGTTCTAGTTCTAGTTCTCTTTGTTTGCTGACCCAAATAGGATCTGCCATACCGTCTGTAAGCTCCTTAATCAATCTTGTCGCTGCTGCATCTGGCTTATCTGCTGGCAATGAGGCATTGATTAATTTGTAGGTGTCCAGCGCCTTCTGGAGCATAACTTGATCTCCGGTAGGGCGCAGATCAAGTACGCCTAGCTTCAGATAAATCATCGCTAATCTTCGTCCATAATTATCGGGCTCCCAAAGTTGTTCCTTCTCCCAATCAGGTTTGTTGACATCATTGATGGTCATCATTCTATATAGGGGAGTACCGTCCTCATTCTTACCATAGAGTACTGGCTCCAGGTATTTTCGGGCAGTTTCATAATCACCACGCCGCTGGGTGTAGAACCAGGCGATATCCATACTTGGAGCTGGTTTATCTGGATTAGCTGCGATGGCACGCTTGTAAATAGCTTCGGCTTCGCGGATTCGTTTTGCCCGCATAGTCTGGTCATTGGTATAGATGTACAGGTTCCAGCCCAGATGCCAGGCATAGAGAGACCAAGCTTCGGTAAAACCGGGGTTGAGCGTAACGCAGGATTCAAGTACCGGAATCATCTCATAAGGTTTACCTTTGTGGAAGAGAACATCGGAATAATCCCACAAAATATTGCCAACCATAGAGCGCTGACCACCGAGCATGGCGAAGACGGCTGGTGAGCCACTGCCGCCGCTGAAGACGGCGCCAAAGAACTCACGACCTTCATGCGGTGCGGCACGCCAGGCAATCCAGTTCCCCTTTTTGTCTTTCTGGGTGGTTGAATGCCAGGTGGCCGGATTACACATATAGTCATCCATACCCCAGCGGATACCAAAAACTACCAGCACGAGAATTGCTATAATAATTGATGTTGTACGTCTCTGTACCATGATATTACCTTTAAACTTCGCGATAATTGAAGATTAGAATCGCTAATGCAAGCGCTACTATACCATATAGGCAACTGCTACCCAGCGGCAATAACCACTGCATCGGTTCAATGCTGCTGGCGCTAGTTGTTGTGATGTTATTGACAATAATGTCACGCATATCCATAGCCTGAAAGTTAGGCAATATCTTCTGAACGATCTTAAATGCGTATCCGCTGATTGCATTATCGCTATGGAAATTTGACAGATCATAAAAGAACTGCGAATAGCTCCCGATAAGCCAGACAATCATGCTTACAATGATTGTGCCGATCCAGGACATAAAGGTAGAGAAGAAGATAATGAGTGAACTCAACACCACCAGCATCGCAAAGATCATGAAGCATGCTAACGGCAGTCGGCCATCAAAACTATGCTGTTGCTTGAAGAAATACAGCACAAAGAAAAGAGCGGATAGGAAGGATACCACGATGGCATTGATGCCAACGGCTCCGACGAATTTACCGAGGAGGAATTGCCAACGGCGTATGGGTCTGGCAAGTACCGGATAAATTGTACGGGACTCAATTTCACCGGGAATCATAGTGAATCCGGTGAGGATGGCAATCATAGCTCCGAGAACCGTAATGCCAGCCAGGCCAGAATCCACCAGCGTCTTGCGCATTTGCATCGGGCTATCTGCCGAACTGGGGGACATTGAGGCGATGATCATCACGGCAGCCAAGGCGATAAGCACATTTAGTACTACACCGCGCAAAATGCCGGTGATGGTATTACCGGCAATGAGAAAAATCGGACGAACTTTAGACATATACTCTTCCTCGATAGTCGAATGCGGGCGAATTAATCGCCGTCACAAGTGATTTATTTAGAACTGGGTGGGCAGTTATCTTCCGAGCTGACTGCTTTGAGGAACTGCTGTTCCAATGTCGGCTGCGGACGGGTGATCTCGAGCATGTCGCCACCCTGATCACGTACGATACCCAGTCCACGATAGATATCATCTAAGGTCTCGGTCTTCAGGGTGACAATATCACCGTGAACATCGGGGCAGAGATTAGCGGCGCGTAATGCGGAGACTGCTGCTTTTGACATGCTCGTAGCGACCAGTTGCCACTGGTGGCTTTCTGGCACTAACTCGCCAATGGTACCTACAGCCAGCAATTTTCCCTGGTGGAGGATGGCCACTCGGTCTGCTACAGCCTCCACTTCGGAGAGCATGTGCGAGCAGAGCAGGATGGTACGTCCCTTGCGCTTTTCGTTGAGGATAAATTGTCGTACCTGCACTGTTCCAAGTGGATCAAGACCGTTTGTTGGCTCGTCCAGGATAAGCAATTCGGGGTCATTGATCATCGCCTGAGCAATACCAATACGCTGGCGCATACCACGTGAGTAGTAGCGCAGTTGCATATCGGCACCCCGGTCGAGCATATCTACCACACCTAGTACTTCCTCGGTGCGTTTCAATAATGTATCTTCGGGCACTCCAGACAGCTTGCCATAGTAATACAACAGTTCACGGCCACTCAAATATTCATAGAAATACGGTGCCTCAGGTAGATACCCCAAGCGTGCCTGAACTTCTGCATCTCCGGGTTGGCGACCGAACATCAAAACTTCGCTGCCCTCGTTCGGGAAGAGTAGACCGAGAAGGATTTTCATGGTCGTAGTCTTACCGGAACCGTTAGGGCCGACGATGCCAAACGTTTCACCCTTCATAATATTGAAGGAGATGTCGCTCACCGCGTAGACTTTCTTACCCGTCATCATCTTGTATGTTTTAGAAAGGTTGCGAATATCCACAACGGGTGTCGAAGTATTTGAGGACTTTTTCTCTTTTACAGTCGTTGCCATAAAAAGATGGCTCCCTTGGTAATAATTATTCGCTGCACCATGTGCAATGTGTATATGCCCAGAATGGTGACATTCCTACTTACACAACAGTACTTAGTATAGAAATAGTAGCTACTAGTGTCAAGGAAATACCGCGGCAGTGATCATTAAGGTTAGGTCAATATCAATGAAATGCAATGTAGAGTGTGAAGAGAAGGTGGCAGATATACTCATTCTGCCACCTGTTGGGGATCATTACATACTTTGTTGTGTCAGCTTACGCGTTTCGTGTAGGGACAGGATGAAAAAACCGATACCCAGAAGCCAGGGAACCGCAACCGCAATGATAAGATTAATGCCGATATCGATCCCGTAATCCGTGATAATCAGCGCAATACTCGATAATGGGGTAAGAGAGAGGAACGTTTTAACATCAGCTGAGCTATGGGAAAATACGGTAGTTAACACCAAAGCGATAGCTAGCGGCAACAACCAGAGGAAAAAGAGCATTAATGCCAGATAGCTAGTCCCTTGTTTTCTAAATCGTAACAGAAAGTATTGCATGGATGCACCGAAGAAGAAGGTCGTCCCTACGGTAACCAATGATGCAGCCATCATCTTTATGAACTCAGCATCATTCAACATTGACGCACCATCAATCGATTCGTTGAATCCGCTGGTAAAGCGGAGATAATAGATTATGGTGATGCCAACAAAGCAGAAAAGCGCGGAAAGAGCGGTGACGACAATCTGGAATAATGAATTCGGCGCTCTATCAGACCAGGCAGGAATAGCTCTATACCCCAATTTTTTTACATGCCTGATTCCTTTGATAATTTCACTTCTCCCCGGCGTACAAATAGCCAGTAAAACTATGGCAACTACAAGTATGGCGTACAAGCAAAAATTCGCCATGTCAGTGAAATTGAAGAATGAGTTGAAGATCGGGTTAATTATATCACCCAGGAGTAAGCAGGAGAATATGCCAAAGATGAGGAGCGCTATTGAACGAGAAATTGGATAGCGCTGCTCGTTTCCCAGCTTTCGAACAGCTGCATAAAGACAGAATATGCCGATGATCAGCTGATGAAGCACACCGAGAATCACGTAGGGAATATGTATAGCAAAAAAAGAAGATATTATCCATTGATCCTCGCTGCTATGGGCACGATTCATTCCGAATGTAGAGGCACCTTGTACCATGGTAGATATCATGGTCGGAATCACGGTGAAGTGCTGAAGCATGGGGATTGCGAAAAGTAAATGTGCTCCTGCGACGATAATGGCAACTAGCACAGCCACATTGCGCGGTTTGGGGACTATCAAAGCTAACAATAACGCCACCGAGAACCATAGAAAAGCAGCCGGAAGCATGGCGAGTAACAATACAGGCAATCCAAAGCCCATCCAGGAAGGGTTGCCAATAGCGAAGAAGGGGAGCATGAAAGGGATGGTGCAAGCGAAGAGGATTAACTCACGGATAGGCGCGCCGACAAGATAGCCGACGGCCATAGCCAATGGTGATTGTGGCGATATGCGGTGAAAGTCTAGTTGCCCACCTTCCCGTGCCGCAGCTACTGCACCTGCCACCTGACATGATCCGGAGAGGAATAGCAGAATGCATTGCAAGGAAAATAAAAATCCAAAGGCGGGTAGTTTATCCTCTGCATTTGAACCCATCCAGCAGAAGAGGGCGCTGACCAGCACCACCACGATTATGAGGGGAATCAGTTGCTGCAGACGCAAGCGCGTGCGGAGGTGTTTGATTAGTATCGGATTATCGCTAAATAGTGATGTAATCATCTCAAGCTACCTCCCTGGCGCCGATTTGCAGGAAAATTTCTTCCAGCGTTTCTACCTCACGGACGAATTTAATCACAGGGATATCAGCGGTGATTAACTGTTTGAGGAGCGCGGCAACAGCGGCATCATCACCGCTGAAGGTAAAGACGAAGCGGTTTTCCTGGCGCTCCAGTTTGCTTACCCCGGTGTCCGCCGCCAGCAACTCCGCGCACTTCTCGGCGTCGCCCAGCAACTCGATGCTGTAGCGTATCTCGCTGAAGACGCGTGCCCCGACATCTTCCACACGCCCGCTGGTGACCATGTGGCCGCGCTCCATGATGCCGATGGAGGTGCAGAACTCGGCCAGCTCGGAGAGGATGTGCGAGGAGATTATCACCGTTTTGCCGTCCGCTCGCTGCTGTTTCAGGATATTCTTCAGCAGAATGCGTGAATGCGGGTCCAGGCCGGAGGCCGGTTCATCGAGCAGGATGATGGCCGGCGAGGGAAGTAGCGTCTTCGCCAGCATCAGCCGTTGTTTCATCCCGCGTGATAGCCCGGCGGTCATGGTATTGCGCTTCTCGGTCAGCTCCACCAGGTCGATATAGCGTTGTATCTCCGCCGCACGCGTCGCCAGCGGCAGTTTGTAGGCGGAGGCGAAGATATCGAGGAATTCATATACCGTGAGATCCTCGTAGAGCGGCGAGAAGTCCGGCATGAAGCCGATATGCGCTACCGCCTGCTCGCGGTGGGTGGCGATATCGAAGCCATTGAGGCGGATGGTGCCGTAGGTCGGCTCCAGCAACCCCACCATGGCGCGCAGGGTGGTAGTCTTGCCCGCGCCGTTCGGCCCGATGAGGCCGTATATCTCCCCCTGTGGGACATCAAAAGACAGATCCTGCACCGCGCAGACTTCGTCATAGTCCACGCGTAAATCACGCACTTCAATCATGGGCATCCCTCCCGTGCTGCAGCAGTTATCAATTATTAAGATTAATTCGCCGCAATCGTTTGATTATCCTTTTTTTGCCGGTCTATTACTGTAGTATTTTCCTCCGCGCGCCAGCTTCCTTTTCGGCCTCCGGTGGAGCCCCATGCATAGGGGACGGCCTGCCGCACCAGGGTGCGCTCTGCAGCGTTGAGCTCATACAGGTCGAAGATTAATTCATCCAGCTCTGCGTCCAGCTGTTCCCGTGCAGTTTCGGTGGTGTTGTCATCGAGCATACGCTCAACCAGGGCACAGAAAGGCGCGTAATCGGGCGCGCTGCGGATAGGGAGGTCGACCAGATAACAGGCCAGATAGTGCAGGTAGGCACCGCCGACATGGGTGGCCTTGAAGACCACGGAGTAGAGATAGCTGAGCAGGGAGCTGTTGAGCAGCGCGAGCAGGTAGGGCAACGGTGGGCTGAAAATGTTATTCCCTCGTCCTACCAGAAAGGTGTCTTTGCAGGCGTAGTCGTCCCGATCGAGGGTGGCGATGATGCGTTTGGCATTCTGCGCGATGAGCAATTTCTCCCCGCTGAAGAGCGCGGCGGCAGGCAAGCCGTTGCCTAGCTCACGCGCGCGTGTCTCGTCGTAGTCAATCCACCAGCCGCTCCAGTCAGTGCGGTAGCGGCGCACGTCGGCGTTGCCGTGGAAGGATTTCCCCCCCAGCAGCTTACGCGGGTACTTCCCGGTGGGCGTAGGGAAAATGAACTGCTCGCGCAGGCCGGTACGGTGAAAGGAGATAGTCCAGCGGATCTCCAGATACTCTCCCAGGGGGCGGGCGGAATCATCGGCCAGCAGCCGATCAACCAGCGCGCGGTCCAGCTCAGCCACCGGCGGCAGCCAGAAGATGCGGCGCGTCGTTCTCTCCCAATGAGACTGCTGAATCTCTGCGGTGGCGAAGGTGCGGCTCTCCAGTTGTGCCAGCTCACTCACCTGGCCGGTGAGGACGCAGTGGCCGGGGGCAGGCGGTGTTTTCTTGATAATAAGCATCACCGGATAGACGGCGGCGTCCTTGAAGGTGGGCAGGTCGCTCACATCAATGATCTGTTCGATGGTGATCTCGCGGAGCAGGTGCTCGCGCAGCGGGCGCGCGTAATCGGAGATGAAGAATTTATTGGGGATGATATATCCCAGCCTGCCACCGGGTGGGAGCAGATCAAGCCCCGCCTGCAGAAAGCAGATAAAAATGTAGAATGCTCCATGCGTGATCTCCGGGAACAGCTTTTTGCAGTGCGCCTTCAGCGCGGCATCAGTCTTCTTCGCCTCCAGGTAGGGAGGGTTGCCCAGCACCACATCTGGTACGGCTGGGAGAACGGGGAGCAACCCGTCGCCGCAGTGCAGGTGCCATTTCGCCCCGGTGAAGTGGGAGAGCGTATCCTGCGCACATGCTAGCGCATCGGCATCCTGATCGATACCCATCACCATATGCCCTGCCCGTGCCGCCACCTCCAAAAACGCCCCGTCGCCACAGCTGATGTCCGCCACCGGGCCAGCAGGATTAGTAGCATGGAGGAGGTAACGTACGACCTCCACGGGAGTGTAGAATACCCCGCGCTGTTTGCGTTCTGAGGTTGTTAATTGGGTGTCGTAACGATTTGGGGGCATGTTATCTCTCGTTTTTCCGCTGGGATTGAAATCCCGGCTGCGTGGCGCAGATCATGTCTTCACCCGCACCACACCATCAGAGAAGGTTACGTCCAATTCTGGTTCCTTGCGCGCTTGGGTTGCGATGGGGACTAGCGCACCATCGGCAGGACGCGTTACCAGCGCGTAGCCGCGCTGCAGCACCCGCTGTGGATGTAGCGCCTCCAGGCGGCCTTCAATCTGGTGGAAACGTGCGGCGGCGGCGTCAATGCGTGCGGCAACGCGGGTAGTGATGCGCTCCTCCAGCATGTCCAGCGTCTGGGCGCGGTCACGTAACAGGGCACGCGGGTTGGTAAGGGCAGGGACGGAGAGCAGGCGATCTAGCTCCCGGCGTTGCCGACGAAAATTATCGCGCGCACGGTCGAAGACGCGCTCCAGCAAACCATTGATGTGTCCTGAGAGGGCGAATTCATCGGGAATCACCAACTCGGCGGCGGCAGATGGGGTGGGGGCACGCAGGTCAGCGACGAAATCGGCGATGGTGAAGTCGGTCTCATGGCCGATGGCGCTCACCACCGGCACCGGCGAAGCGACGATGGCGCGTGCGATGCTCTCATCGTTGAAGCAGGCCAGATCCTCGAAAGAGCCACCCCCACGCGCGATGACAATCACGTCCACATCTGGCAAAATTGCGGCCAGGCGTAAGTTGTGCACCACGCTGGCAGGGGCACCTGCGCCCTGCATGGTGGTGGGGATGAGGATAATGCGTCTGCCGGGCCAGCGTCGTCCGCTGACGGTGAGGAAATCGTGTGCCACCGCGCCGGTAGCGCTGGTGAGCAGGGCAATGCGGCGCGGTGGATAGGGCAGGGGACGTTTGCGTTCTGCTGCGAACAACCCTTCCTCCTCCAGTTTACGCTTCATTTGCTCGAAGGCCAGGAAGAGGTTGCCGATGCCATCAGCCTGCAAGGAATAGGCATTCAGCTGATAGTTCCCCCCGCGCTCGTAGACGGTGATGCTACCCTCAACGAGCACACGCATGCCGCTCTCCAGGCGGAATTTCTGTTGCTGCTCGCGGTCTTTCCACATGACACAGGGCAGTTGGCTCTGCTCGTCTTTGATAGTGAAGTACAGGTGGCCGGAGGAGTGGTAGGTGCAGTTGGAGACTTCGCCGCGCACCAGCATCCCCTGCAACGCTCGCTCGCGCTCCAGTGTCGTCTTCACGTAGCGGTTTACTTCTTTTACGGTGAATATGTGGGATTCAACAGGCATAGTTTATTGTCCCAATGCTTCGTCAATGGCGGCCAGTACTTTTGCGATAGCGTCATCAAGTGGCATATCCATGGTGATACCGGCAGCCTTCACGTGGCCACCGCCGCCGAATTGGCGTGCCAGCGCCGCCACATCTACCGTGCCCTGCGAGCGCAGACTCACACGCACGACGTTATTTCTCTCGGTGAATAGGGCGGCCACTTCGTTACCCTGGGCGCAGCGCACGTGATCGATGATTCCTTCCGTATCCTCTTCGCGTGCGCCGGTCTCAGCATAGTCGTCATGAGTTAACTTACTCCAGGCGACACGGCCATCGCTGGTCATCTGTAGGGCAGCCATGGCACGGCCCAGCAGGGTGAGGGCGGCGACAGGCAGGCAGCCCCAGATCTCTTTGCTGATCAACTGAGTATTAGCGCCTGCAGCCAGCAAAGCGGCAGCGACGTGGTGCGTGTTAGGGGTGGTATTGCTGTAGCTGAAGCGTCCGGTATCAACCATCAAGGCGGTCATCAGGCAGGTGGCGATATCCGGCGTCAGCTCCGCGCCTATGCGCGCGATAACCTCAAAAACCAGTTCACCTGCTGCTGCCGCTTTGGTATCCACCAGTGCCAGTCCGATGTCGGCACCCTCACTGATATGGTGGTCGATGCGGACTATTGATTGCGCACCGGCCAGTTGCTCGCGGGATACCCCGCAGCGCTCGATCTTGTGGGCGTCCACGAAGACCACCAGTGGGGGGGTGGTCTCCGGCAAGGAGGTCATCACACGCGCTGCAGTGGGCAGGAAGGTGTTGTTAGCCGGCACGCCGTCTTTGTCGAAACAGTGCACCGTGATGCCCTTTTGCTCCAGTGCCAGCGCCAGTGCCAGCATCGAGCCGATGGCATCGCCCTCGGGATTTACGTGTGTGAAGATCAGACACGATGGATAGCGGAGCAGCTCTTCCGCTACAGTGATTGCTTCAGGATGCATTTTCTGTTACCTCCTCCTCCTCATCATCTTCTTCGTCCACCTCAGATTCGACGATAGGTCGATCTTTGTTTTCCATCTCTTTCGCTTCTTTGAGTAACTCGAAGATATGCGCGCCACGTTCGATGGAGGTATCGTGGATGAAAATCAGTTCCGGTGTATGACGAAGATCAACCTGTCGACTTAGCTCACCGCGCAGGAAGGATGAGGCGTTCTGCAATACGCTCATCGACTCTGCCTGCTCTTCCGGTGTACCGTAGACACTGATATATATCTTCGCGGCACGATAATCCTGGCGAAATTCGATATCAATAATAGAAACAAAGCCTAGGCGTGGATCGTTCATCTCTTTGAGGATGATCCGGCTGAGTTCTTCTTTGAGCAAGCGCGTCATGCGCTGTTTTTTAGTTGATGACATTTTTTATTCCTTTTAAACTACTGCTAGAGTAAGGCCGAAGATTTCCTCCAGCACAATGGCGACGCCGTCCTCGGCATGGTGGGGGGCCACACGGTCGGCGGCCTCCTGAGTGACGGGTTTGGCATTAGCCATGGCGACACCCATGCCCGCCCAGGCGATGGCGGGGATATCGTTCTCGGCATCACCGAAGGCGATTACTTTTTCTCGGGGGATATTTAAACGTTCCGCAACAATGGCGAGTGCTTTCCCTTTATCTACGCCTAATGGCATGAATTCCAGATATTCGGCATTACTGATAGTGATGTAAGCACGTCCGGCGAAATGCTCGCATAGATAATCTTGCAATGCGATTATTTTCGCTGGCTCATCGATGATTAGCATTTTCGTCGGGCTATGCATCAGTAATGTGTGGAGGTCGCCCACGACAACAGGCAGAGCCCCAGTGCGTGCCTGGTAAAGGTCAGACCATCTATTTGCCTGGGCGATGTATAGCACATCGTTGTAGTAATAGTTAAGCTGTAACTGCTCGCATTGGCAATAATCAACCAATTCGTGCGCGAATTCGCTATCTAATCCGGCATCAAGCCAGACCTCGCCGGTGCCCTCGCTTTTTATGAATGCTCCATTATAGGCGATTGTTGGGCCATTAATTCCCAGCTCCCGCTGATAGGGTAGGGTGGTGTAATACATCCGCCCCGAGGTGATCATCACCTTCGCGCCCATTTCCCGCACACGGCGCACCGCGGCCAGATTGCGTGGGCTGATGTGATGATCCACACCAAGCAAAGTCAGGTCAAGATCCAGGGATATTAATTCATAGGGTAGCGGTGCCATCATTATCTCCATATTCAAGTAAGTTCATGCTACCTGAGGGGGAGGATGATGTCAAGTTGTAATGCAGAAAACAGCAAATAGGATGGTGGAAAGAGGTTGAATGTGGAAAATATTTTGAAAATGTTCCAATAACCTGTTTACAAACATAACCAGATGGTTATATATTAATATAGAAGGAGGGAATACGATGAGTGCAAACGTTATTCCAGTATCAAGTGACACTTTTGAGAAAATGGTGTTACAATCGAATACGCCAGTAGTGGTGGATTTCTGGGCACCGTGGTGTGGGCCATGTCGCATGGTGGCGCCGGAGATGGAGAAAGTAGCTGATGGTTTAGCTGATCGTGGTCGGGTGGTGAAGGTAAACATTGACGAACAGCCGGCGTTAGCAAGTCGCTACGGTGTGCAAAGTATACCAACGCTGATTATTTTTGACGGCGAGCAGGTGGTGGGCAAGCATATTGGGTATATAAAAGGGGAAGTACTGCTCGCATCAGTTAATGACTATTTGGCGAAAAAAGAATAATATCTAGAATTGAAAGGATGAGGTATGAGAAAAATGATACATCTGATATTTGTCGCTGGTTTGCTCACGAGCTCACTTGCATTCTTCAATGGTTGCGTTCCTATTAAGGATGCTGCTGTTGAGACACAAACTGGGGTTTCGACTACCCAGGCAACTCCTGGTAAACCAGTTACTCCGCCTGTTGCTGAAGTACCTGTGAAAGCACAGCCAGCAGCAAAGGCAGTTCCAACGAGTACACCAATTACGGCTGCAAAATTTGACGAGCTGGTGGTGAATGCGGGTGGAATTGTGGTAGTAGACTTCTGGGCAACATGGTGCGGCCCTTGTCGGGAAACTGCCCCGGAGATGGAGAAGGTTGCCATAGCCCTGGGAGATAATGGCAAAGTATACAAAGTAGATGTCGATCAGGAAAAATCATTGGCAGAGAAATACAACATCAGGAGTATCCCAACGATCCTGGTCTTCAAAGATGGAAAGCAAGTGGCGAAGAACGTCGGATATATCAATAGCGTGAAAATGCTGAAAATGATAGACGGCGTAAAATAGAGCAGACTATTAACAATTTTGCAATTTACCTGTATCATACTGGGTAAGTATGGTACAGGTAGATTTTCCTTGTACCTTACTGCCAAGGTGGAGGATATTATGTATAGATCATCTTTCGGAGTAACAGTAATTTGTAGCTCGCTGGCAATAGCTATGGTAGCGCTTTTGCCTGCTAATGCCAATTTGACTATTGGTGGCGCCAATGCAAGGTCAGTTGCTATGGGTGGTGCCGGATTGGCTGTGCGGAATAATGTGGATGAGATTCCAGTAAACGTTGCATTACTCGCGGAAACTAGCGGACGTATTAGCTTGGAGACGCCTACATTCGATATGCGTATGGATGGAGCCAAGCAGACTGACGCACAGGGGCTACTGGGTCAATATATACTTGACCCCTCGAAAGCTTTTAGCCTGGCGCTCGATCTGGGGAAACAGGACACTTTCATTACAACAAGTGTAACGACCGGCATCAAACTACCGCATTCAAACGTTAGTGCCTGGGCATCCATGGACACCAAAATCGTCCCCAATGATGCTTATCAAACATGGGCGAATAGCGGTGGCTTGCTCTTACCATTTCTGCCCGATGCCGCAGCTGATGTTTATTCTATTGGGGTAATCTCGATGCCGGTAAGTGTTGGAATTCGTTTACCGGCCAATGGTGGAGATTTAAATTTCGGCGTGCGGATTAAGCCGACTCGAGCATATTACTCTCATTTTATAGTCAATAAAGATGCGGTGGAAAACAACGAGCCGATACTGGCGCCGGAGATGGGGGGAGAGAAGTACCTCTCGCAGGAATCATTAGCTGCTGACATCGGCCTGCTCTATAGCCCACCAGGGATGAGGTCGCTTCGATTGGCAGCAGTCGTGAATAATATTGTCCAGCCTAAGCCGATTGATTTTCACTCACCTAGTGTTACTGGGATGATGAAGCAAGACGTCTCTGCTACTACAGTGAATGTTGGTGTAGCATTGGAAAATGAAAATGTTACGCTGGCGGCGGATATACTCGATGTGACTGAACAATATGGTGGCTCACAGTTACGCTTGGGGGCAGAATTACGTCCGATGCGCTCTATTGCTGTACGCGCTGGCTACACAGAGGATGGTGTATCCTACGGTTTGGGATTGGGAGGCTTCAATATTGCTGTCACCGGTTCCGATACCCTGGCATTTGGCCAGACAGTTATGTTTTAATTCTCTGATTCGCGAACATCTACATTAAAAATTTCGTTATTCACCACGCGCCGATAATTATTTATCGGCGCAACTCTTGCATTATCTGCGTATCTATGTTATAAACATACTGTTTCCCGGGTTTCGCTTCAAACAAATCTTCAAATAATATTCCAAAGATAGAGTCCCAAACTAGTGAACACTAAAAAACTGCTCACAAATGAAGATGAAGAGAATACCCCTAAAGATACAGCAGAAACAATGAATAGCCTCATAATGGTAGGTAAGTATCTGGCATGAATTCCCCAACAAATAATATACAGGCTACAAGACCTGATGAAACGGTCATTATACTGGACTTCGGTGCCCAGTATAGCCAGTTAATAGCACGACGGGTTCGTGAGTGCAAAGTGTACTGCGAGCTGTTACCTTACGATACTCCGATTGAGGAGTTGCGCGCGATAAACCCGATTGGCATTGTCTTGAGTGGTGGCCCTTCCTCGGTATATGATGATGATGCACCGGAATGTGATAAAGCACTATTTGATTTGGGCATACCCGTTTTAGGGATTTGTTATGGTATGCAGTTCATGGCTAAAGCATTAGGTGGGGTAGTCACAAAAAGTGAGAAGCGCGAATATGGACGAACCGAACTTCGTGTTACTGATGCATCCGACCTGTTTGATGGACTTAACCCGCAGCTGATCTGCTGGATGAGTCATGGAGATGCAGTGACCCAGGCACCGAAAGGTTTCAAAGTAACTGCACTTACCGACAGCACACCGGTTGCAGCGATGTCTGACCTCAAGCGTAACTTCTTTGGTGTTCAGTTCCATCCGGAAGTAGTACATACCCCGTGGGGCATCGAAATCCTGCGCACTTTCCTCTACCGTTATTGTGGATGTGCCGGTTTATGGACGATGGCGAACTTCGTTACCATGGCTGTTGATGAAATCAGACGTATGGTGGGTAATGAGAAAGTGGTCTGTGGCTTAAGTGGTGGCATTGACTCCGCAGTTGCTGGCGCACTGGTGCATCGTGCCATAGGTGATCAACTCACTTGTATATTTGTCGATCATGGATTCCTGCGCAAAGATGAAGGCAGACAAGTTGAAAAGGCCTTCCGCGAAAATTTCAAAGCAAATCTTATTCATGTCAAAGCTGAAAAACGTTTCCTGGATAAACTTCGTGGTGTAACTGATCCTGAGCGGAAGCGAAAGATTATCGGTAATGAATTCGTAGAAGTATTCACTGACGAAGCAAAAAATATCGGGGAAGTCGCTTTCCTGGCGCAAGGTACTCTCTATCCTGATATTGTAGAGAGCGGCGGGGCCAACGGCGGGAAGAGTGCCATGATAAAGTCCCACCACAACGTTGGCGGTTTGCCGGAACATATGAATATGAAATTGCTGGAGCCATTGCGCAGTCTCTTTAAGGATGAAGTGCGGCGCCTGGCAATTGAACTGGATTTGCCGGATAATATTGTCTGGAGAATGCCTTTCCCCGGTCCGGGTCTGGCGATTCGTATCATCGGTTCTATCACCAAAAAGCGTCTCGATATATTACGAGAAGCGGATTTTGTGATTGTAGATGAAATTCGTAAAGCAGGCCTATACCGGCAGCTCTGGCAGGCTTTTGCCGTCTTACCAGTAATTAAAAGCGTGGGAGTCATGGGTGATCATCGTACCTACGCGTATCCGATTGTGTTGCGTGCGGTAACAAGCGAGGATGCTATGACTGCGGATTGGGCACGGCTGCCTTACGAAGTTTTAGAGAAGATAAGTAATCGCTTGATCAATGAAGTTGAAGGGGTAAATCGTCTTGTCCTCGATGTCACGAGTAAACCCCCCGGAACCATTGAGTGGGAATAGGCGAAGAAAAATTAAAGATGGATTAGAGAGAAATCTCCTTGAAACAGGTGAAATAATGATTTATCAAGATGACTTGAAAGAGATCCTCTACAATGAGGAACAAATAGCGGCACGAGTTGCAGAAATGGGCGCACAAATATCCAAAGACTACGAAGGTAAATCCATCGTACTCGTAGGGGTACTAAATGGCGCAGTGGTTTTTCTCGCTGACTTGATGCGGCAGATAACAGTACCGGTATATGTGGATATGGTCGCCATATCCAGCTATGGTTCATATTCCAGTACCTCTGGTGTGGTTCGTATTATGAAAGACTTGGACGATAGCGTGGAGAGTAAGCACATACTTATCGTTGAAGATATACTAGATACCGGGTTGACGCTAAACTACCTGGAAGACTACTTGCGGAAGCATAACCCCGCCAGCGTTAGAAAAGCAGTAATGCTCAGCAAACCTAGTCGCCATAAAGTAAAAGTCAATGTCGACTATCTGGGCTTTGAAGTCCCAGATGAATTTGTGGTTGGCTATGGCCTTGATTATGCAAAACAGTACCGCAATTTACCAGTTGTGGCGATACTGAACCCGGATATCTATGCTGGGTCAGACACACCGCCTACCTCATAGTTTTGGGAACAGAACACACGTCAATTTCAGACGACGAAATATTTTAGCAAGAGGGTATAACACGTGGAAGAACAGATTATTGATAGCCCAGATTCAGAGACCGCCGAATTAGAATCTAAAACGCTTCATCAACTGCATGGCGTTGCCAAAGAGCTGGGCATTGCTGAGTTTTATCGACTGCGTAAGCATGATCTGATCGGTAAAATCGTGCTGGTACAAGCGGAGAAGAGCAAGCAGGAACAAGCGGAGAAAGCAGGGGTACTCACTCGAACTGGTACCCTGGAGATTCTCCCGGATGGCTTTGGTTTTTTGCGTGTGCAGGGCTTTATCCCGGGGCAGGAGGACGTTTATGTATCCATGTCACAGATCAAGCGATTTAATCTGCGCACTGGTGACACCATAACTGGTGCGATACGCCCACCGAAAGATTCTGAACGATATTTCAGTATGTTGCGTATCGAAGAGATAAATGGCGAGCTTACTGAACAGATAAAAAAACGTATCAGTTTTGACGATTTGACCCCCGTTTTCCCTGATGAGCGCTTACGCTTAGAAACGACAAAAGAAAATATCTCTTCACGAGTTATCGACCTAGTAGCTCCTATCGGTAAAGGGCAACGTGGACTTATCGTGGCACCGCCCAAGGCAGGTAAGACGACACTCCTCAAGGATATCGCCAATAGTATCACCACCAATAACCCCGAAGTTCACCTGATTGTGCTGCTGGTAGACGAGCGTCCAGAAGAAGTGACGGACATCCGTCGCTCGGTAAAGGGCGAAGTCGCCGCCTCAACTTTTGATGAGTTACCCGAGAACCACATGAAAGTACAGGAGATGGTGCTGGAACGCGCCAAGCGCCTGGTAGAGATGGGCAAAGATGTCGTCGTATTGCTCGATTCGCTCACCAGATTGGCACGCGCATCTAACCTGACGGTGACCCCTTCAGGCAGAACACTTTCCGGTGGACTTGATCCAAGCGCACTCTATCGACCTAAACGTTTCTTCGGCGCTGCGCGAAATATTGAACATGGCGGGTCACTCACTATCATTGCGACCTGCCTCGTGGAAACAGGCAGCCGCATGGACGACGCGATTTTTGAAGAATTCAAGGCTACGGGTAACATGGAGTTAGTATTGGATCGCAACTTGTCGGAACGCCGCATCTTCCCGGCAATTGACGTAAAACGGTCAGGGACACGTCGCGAAGAACTCCTGTATAGTAAAGAAGAGAAAGATCGTGTCTGGTCATTGCGCCGAGTGCTTAATTCGCTTGATACCGCGCCGGCAGCAGAGTTGCTGCTCACTGGATTGAATAAGACCCAATCGAATGAGGACTTCCTTCTATATGTAGAGAAGGAGTTACGTCCGTCCCGTTAGAGTTACCGCTGGGAGCAAAATGCCGAACACTGATCTCCATTTACTTCATATTTTGGGGGTTATCCATAAGCAGGGAGCAAAAGAGAGCGACCTGCTTATGGAAGATGATGAGCATCGTCAATTAGCTATTCCGGTGGGTATCTGTGAAGCGACGGCGGTGGAAAGAGGTCTCAACAGGACGAATTCAGAGCGACCTCTCACACACGATTTGCTGGCAATACTAGCGGAACGACTTGGCTCTCCGGTTTTGCGGGTGGAAATAGATGATTATTCGCAGGGCATTTATTATGCGCGGATAATTCTCCAGGACGGGGATACTTTCATAAGTGTTGACTGTCGTCCCAGCGATGGTATTGCGATTGCACTACGGACTAGTGTCCCAATATACGTCACCGATACGGTGATGACTTCAACGGAATGACCGCTTTGTCACAGCGGTCATTTCCATGTTAAAATTAACCTGCGCTTTGGCTCCAGCGCCCTGGATATATTATGCATTTTATCTCTGAACATCCTAGTTTGATCGTAATACTCTCTGGTGCAATATCATTCTTGATCACATTTATCCTCGCGCCCCCTACCATCAAATTTCTGCATGAGAAGAAATATGGCCAGGCAATTCGTGACGATGGGCCAGACAGGCACAAAAAGAAACAAGGCACGCCAACGATGGGCGGTGTGATCATTCTCGCAGGGGTTACTGGCGGTACGATTGTATCATTATGCACGTTCGCCATTCTCAAGCCAGTCCTGCAATTCCAGATATTTGACCTGATGTTCTCCCTTGCACTGCTCGCATTGACGATTGCTTTCTCCTCGATCGGGGTTATTGATGATTGGGGGAAGATCAAGCGAGGGCGCTCGTTGGGGTTAAAAGCACGCGAGAAGCTAGCACTGCAACTGATTACTGCAGCGCTATTCGTCGGTGTTCTTTTCTGGGGGATGCATACTAGTACTACCATTGGGATCCCTGGTGTCGGTCTGGTCGAGCTGGGCTTCTGGTATTGGCCTTTTGCGATTCTTTTCATTACCGCTTTCTCTAATGCGGTAAATCTCACTGATGGTCTTGACGGGCTAGCCGCAGGCACTACCGTGTTGGCTGCATCAGCATTGGGTGTTGTTGCATGGTTTCTACAGAAAGATTATACATCGCTCATCGGTCCGGGGATATCCGCTTTCCTTATTTGCCTCGCAGCAGCTTGTCTGGCATTCCTCTGGTTCAATCGGCATCCGGCGAAGATTTTTATGGGTGATACTGGTTCGCTGGCAATCGGAGCTGCGTTAGCTGGAGCAGCACTGGCAATGAAGCAGGAAGTAATACTGATCGTAATCGGGATGATCTTCCTGCTAGAGATGTTCTCCGTGATTATTCAGGTCATCTCCTTTAAACTGACTGGTAAACGGGTTTTCCGCATGAGTCCCTATCATCACCATCTGGAATTGGGCGGTTGGGGAGAGACGAAAATCGTCACCCGTGCCTGGTTGCTGGGATTAATACTGGCATTACTCGGTACCGGTATCTTCTTTTTCTTCCATCGATAGTGTGAGGTTGCCGCAAATGGTAGATGCTATCACAGCGCCGATTTATGAAATATTCTCTGGCATTCAAGGTGAAGGCATCCTTGTCGGATATCGACAGATATTCCTCCGCTTACATGGATGCAGTCTCGGATGTAATTTCTGTGATACTCCTGCATCCCGCGGAAAAATACCGGCGCAATGCGAAATAGAGCAGACCGCCGGTGCGCGTGATATGCACATGATCTGTAACCCCCTCACTACCCAGCAAATCATAGCAGCCGTGCAGCGCTTGCAACTTACATACCCTCATCATTCCGTCAGCATAACCGGTGGGGAACCGCTGGAGCGTGCGCCATTCGTTGCCGAGTTAGTGGGGGAGCTTCGCAACATCGGCATTCCAAGTTATCTGGAGACCAACGGTGTCTGCGCGGAACAATTAGCATCTTTACCGCTTGCGCCAGACTTCATCGCTATGGATATCAAGTTGCCTGGTACTGCCGGGGTGATTCCATGTTGGGAGAGGCACCGCGCATTCCTGCGCGCAGCTCGTGAGCTGTTAGCGAATGAATTAGCTGCGCGATTGCAGGTGAAGGTCGTCTTCGCTGCCGGGAGCGCGGGAGAAGTTGCCCAGGCGGCAGCGCTGGTGGCCGAGTTCAACGCCGACATCCCGCTGGTGCTGCAGCCGGTTACCTACCATCACGGAGCCGGACTACCGCCTCCCACGCCCGAGTTAACGCTGGAGGCGCAACAACGAGCTTCCTCGCATCTTCATCATGTCCGCGTTATTCCGCAGACGCATGTACTGCTGCGGCAACGGTGACTATAGGATCGTGTAGCTCCGCAAATCCTCCGCCACCGTCACTGGTAGCTCTTGCCAGATAGTTGCATCCGGGGTGTCCAGGTGGTTGAGGAATACCGTCGTCTCCGCTGGTACCTCGGCGAGGAAAGCGCGCAGGTCTTCCATTCCGATATGCACCGGTGACGTCGGGTGGGAGTCCGCTTCGATTATTAACGCCCGCGCACCACCGGCCAGCTCCTGCACCGCCGGGCAAAGGTGTGTGTCGCCGGTGTAGGCGAGGACGCCCTCGGCCAGCTGCAGGCGATACCCATAGCATTTCTGATACGGCGCGCCGTGTTCAACCTTTATGGCGGTAAAGGTCACCCCGGCCACGGTTTCCACTGTTCCTGGGTTAACCTCATGGAATATCATCGGGCGTGGCCACCCCATCGCCATGATCTCCGGGTAGGCTAATTCCATGATCGTCTGCACGCGCTCCGCTACCCCTGCCGGGCCGATGATCGTCAGCGGCGCGTCCGTCTTCGCGATGAACATCCACTCCAGCAACAGGAACGGCAGGCCAAAGCAATGGTCGGCATGGAAGTGGCTTAGAAATATATGGGATATTTTCGCAGTATCTTTGTGTAGTCGCTTCAGGCTCAACAGCGCCCCCGGCCCGGCGTCCAGCATGATGATATCATTAACGAGTATGCACCCGCACTCACGCCCGGCCATGAAGGCATTGCCGCTACCTAAAAATGTAAGTTCCATCCTTGTGTTCTCCTATCGCCGATATTATATCACGGTAGAGAGCATGGTGTGCGCCACGATCATTACCCCCTATGCTGAAATCCGACAATCGGGTATGCTTATACCTAAGCTTTATGGAGGAATGATGGCGGAGAATAAGAGTAGAAAAGTGTTGGTAGATAATCGCAAAGCCTGGCACGATTATGAGATATTGGATACCGTGGAGGCTGGGCTGGTGCTCACCGGTACCGAGATAAAATCGCTGCGCGCGGGTAGGGGAAACCTGCGCGATAGTTACGCACGCGTGGATCACGGCGAGGTGTGGCTGCATAACATGCACATCAGCCCTTTCGAGCAAGGGAACAGAGCGAATGTTGACCCACTGCGCATTCGCAAAACCTTGCTGCACCGGGAAGAGATTCGCAAGCTGCTGATGAAGACGCGTGAAAAAGGGTATTCGATCATCCCCACCAAGGTCTATCTGGAGAATCGGCGTGCCAAAATCGAGCTGGCGCTCGCCCGCGGCAAACGGCAATTCGACAAGCGTGACGCCATCGCCGAACGGGAAATGGCACGGGAGAAGGAACGCGCACTAAAACACGACCGGGAATAGCAGGATAAAAACATGACAGGTAAGTTAGACAAAGAAGACATCCGCGAGGTAGCATTAGCGCGCCGCGGAAATATTGACGAGCGCGAGCGCTTTACCCGCTCGTTGAAGATTCAGCACAATGTCTGTGAGCTAGCCGTTTTCCGCGCGGCGCAGACTATCTGCTGCTACTCCGCCTTTCGCGATGAGGTATTAACCGACAAACTGCACGGCCTTATCCTTTGCCAGGGGAGGCGATTGGTGTTGCCAGCCACGCACCCGGATACCCATACCCTTTCGCTGCACCTGGTGTCGTCGGCCTTTGACGTCCTCCCCGGCTACCACGGCATACCCGAGCCGCGCCCGGAGCTACCGCAGGTCATCCCCGCTGATATCGACCTCTTCATCGTTCCTGGAGCCGCCTTTGACGCCTGTGGCAACCGTCTGGGCTACGGCGCTGGATACTATGATGGTATGCTGGCTGAGAGCGATGCGGTGCGGGTAGGGGTAGCCTTTGCCTGCCAGTTGGAGCAGCATATCCCCGTTGCTACGCATGATATCCCCATGGATTTCCTCGTCACCGAGCACGGAGTCATCGACTGCGCCCAGGCGCGGATGCCCATCGATCACCTGCACCTGCACAACATGGTCATCTACGGCCACCACGGCGCCTTCCCGCACGAGCGCGAGCAAGGCCTACGCATCGCCTTCGACGTCGATCTGCGCATAGACCTGCAACTGGCCGGTGTCACCGACGCGCTGGGTCACACAGTGAATTACCCGCTCATCTACCAGCTCATCGAGAAAGTGCAGCGCAAAGAGCAATACCACCTGCTGGAAACCCTCGCCGCCCGCGTCGCCGCCGCCATCCTCGACGACTTCCCCACTGTAGCCGCCGTAACCATAAAAGTAAGCAAATTCAACCCCCCCGTAGGCGGCCTGATGGACAGCTTTGAGGTAGAGATAACGCGGGAGCGGAAGTGACAATGGAACAGTATATGTAGGGGCACAAGGCTTGTGCCCTCCGTAGCATGGGCGTCTCGCCCATGAGAACGGGGTCTCAATGCAGATTGTCAAAACAGAGATGTCTGGAAGGATGCCAAGCCTTAGCGCGGCCCCGCTTAGTAACGAACTTACACCCCCCCATTGCATAACCATACCATAAGACGTATCATTGCATCTAATGTTATTCTGGAATGGGAGGTCTCAACCATGTACTGTCACAAATGTGGCGCTGATTTACGTGATGATGCGCAGTTCTGCTCAAAATGCGGTAACGCTATTTCGTCAATACCGATTGAACCCCAAGTCGCAACTATCCCTGTTGTTGCAGTGGAGACGCCATCGCCTGCCAGCAGGCAAGTTCCCTGGCTAGTTATCATCATCACCTTGTCAGTTATTGTGCTGGGTGTTGGCGGGGTGATTGCCTCGCGCACACTGAAAAAGCCGGAATTGGGCGACATGCGAGTTAACCCCAAAGACAACGCCGAGATGGTCTGGGTGCCCGGCGCTACCTTCACCATGGGCAGTCCGGATGGTGTAGGTTTTAAAGATGAATACCCCGCCCATCAGGTCACCCTCTCCGGTTATTGGATCTACAAGTATGATGTCACCGTGGCGCAGTACCGCGCCTTCTGCACTGCCACCGCACGGGCGTTGCCGGAGTTCCCAGATGATGAATATAGTTGGAAAGGGAAAAAGAGCTGGGAGCACCCCGATCTGCAGCAGCACCCGATAGTCAATGTCAGTTGGGA